>JAEWUR010000706.1 GCA_023397045.1 Planctomycetota bacterium | reverse complement strand
ATCAGGAGATGCCCTCGTGGAATCGAACCGTCAATCACCGCCTGCCGAGCCGCTCGACCCGACCGAGTTCCAGCGTCTGTTCGTGCAGAGCCAGCGGCGGATCTTCGGCCACATCGTGACTTTGCTTCCACGTCTGGCCGACGCCGAGGAGGTTTTTCAACAGACCTGCGTCATCCTGCTGAGCAAGTCGGCCCAATTCGCGCCGGGGACGGATTTCGTCCGTTGGGCATGCCAGATCGCCCAATATGAGGTCTACAACTACCGCCGCCGCCAACAGAGCGAACGGCTGCACTTCGACCAGGCCTTGCTCGACCGGATTGCGGCATGCCGGTTGAAGGAAGACGATCTGCTGGAAGAGGAATTGCAGGCGTTGCATCGGTGCGTCGAAAAGCTGTCGCCGGCCGACCGCCATCTCATCAAGGAACAATACGCCCGACGGATCACATCGCTCAAGTTGGCCGCCGAACTTGGTCGGCCCGCCAATACGGTCTACAAGGCCGTCCAACGTATTCGTCGGAAACTGCGCGAGTGCATCGAACGGAGTCTCTCGCGGCAGGTGAAGGAAAAGCCCGGCCTACCCTTCGAGGGAGACCGACCATGACGCGCGGACCGGAACATCGCGACGATTTGTACCGCCTGATCGATGCCCTGTTCGACGATCGGCTTGATGCTGCGGATCACGATCGGCTAGCTGCGCTGTTGGACACCGATGACGACGCGTTGCGTCTTTACGTTGCGGAGATGAATCTGCACGCCAACCTGCTTTGGGACTTCCGCGCTGAGCAGGCCGATGACGCCGAGGTCGTGGGCGAATTCCCCGTGGCCGACGGGCTTCCTCCCGCGGGTTGCACCGGTTCGACCCTGTTGTTGGGCGTGCCCCCGATCCAATGCGAATCGGACCATTCCCCGGTCTTCGGATTCTTCGGTCGAGCGACGTCGGCCATGACCGGTTTCGCCACATCCGGATGGCCCGTGGCCTATTTGGTTTCGATGGTTGTGCTTGTCGCGGGCGCCTTTCTCGCGGCGGTGACCTATGTTTCGAGACCTTTGCCGAACGCTGGCGATGCCGGTTCGATCGCCGTTCGCGCGGCGACCCTGACATCGGCGGTCGCACGAATTACCGAGACCGCCGATTGCCGGTGGACCGATCCTCAAGACGCACCGACCACGCATTTTGTTTCGCTCGGCGATCGAATCGCTCTCGACTCCGGGCTGTTGGAAATCACCTATGACACCGGCGCGAAAGTCATCTTGCAGGGGCCCGCGACCTATACGGTCGAAACTACCAACGGCGGCTTCTTGGCCGTCGGCCGGCTGACCGGCATGGTCGAAACACCGCAGGCCCGGGGCTTTGCCGTCCGCACGCCGACGGCGCTTGTGACCGATCTGGGCACGGAGTTCGCCGTTGAGGTGGACCGCCAGGGCGGAACGACTTCGCACGTCTTCCGCGGATCGGTCTACGTTCGGACGATCGCGACCGAAGGCACGGCACAAGGCATCGGCCAGACATTGCAGGCGAACCAGTCGGCAAGGATCGAGGCGGCCGGCGAGAAGGGGATTACCGTGTTCGCTTCGCCGACAAGAAACGTGTCGTTCGTCCATTCGATGCCAAAGCAAACGGTCAAGACGCTCGATCTCGTCGATGTGATTGCCGCGGGGGACGGGTTCTCGGGCCATCGCAACGGGTTCATCGATCCCACGACCGGAGCCCTTTCGGAAATCCCGAATCCGGTCCCCCAGTCCTTTGCGGAATACCTGCGGGGCGACGGAACCTACCATCCGGTGGAGTCGTTGCCAATGGTCGACGGCGTCTTCATCCCCGATGGAGCCGCCGGGCCGGTTCAGGTCGATTCGGCCGGGCATGTCTTTGACGGGTTCGGCGCTACGGCCAATTGCACCTCGGAGTTCCTCTGGGCGGGCAATCGATGTCCCGAAGGCCGCGAGTTCGTGCAAACCAAATTGGGTGAGATCGACTTCGCGACGGCGGATCACACGATGCTGTTCCTTCAATCGAACACAGGCATCACGTTCGACCTCGATGCCATGCGAAAATCGAATCCCGGTTATCGAATCGAACGTTTTCGTTGCATGGTGGGCAATACCGAGACGGAGTCGCAGAAGGGAATCGAGGTCTCGGCCGACGTTTGGATCCTGGTCGATGGCCAATTGCGCTACAAACGTCGCGAGATCAACGGATACAGCGGCGCGACGTTACCGGACGTCGTGCTCCACGACGACGATCGATTTTTAACGCTCGTCGCCACGGACGGATTCAAAGAAACCGTGACCGACGACAACCGAGACTCCTCGTGTGCTGCAATCAGCTACGACTGGATCCTCTTCGGCGACCCGCGGCTGGAATTGAAACCGGCCGGCGTTCGTGATCGCGCCGGCGGCGGGGACGAGAAATGAGTGCGTCTTGTGCGAGAATGATGGCGAGCGATCCTTCCGTGTGTACGGAACACTCGCCACGGACTTTTTTTCACAATAGGAGATGTGTCATGCAATTGCGACAGACGACGTTGGTTGCTATGTTGGCGGTGTGCGGCCTGGCCTTGTCGGCCGGGTTTGCCTGCGCGGATTACGCCTGGCCCTATGTTGTGGATACCACCGGCGATGTGCTGCTTGGCAAGCCGGGAACGATCACGGCGAGTTGGGCCATGAACGGTTCGCCCAGCACCGCGGTCGACGGGTTGGTGCTGAAGTTCGACGGCGACGTGTCCGGCCACGATCTTACCTTCGTTGACGATGCCAGCGGTGGCGAGATTCGTCAGGTCGTCTACACCGGGTTGAACCACAACCTGAACTCCGTGCGGCTTTGGAGCGCTATCGACGTTCCGCCGGAGACCGTGAAGATCATGGGCAACTCGGCCAACACGACCGACCCGCTGGCCGCCGGTTGGACCACGTTGCTCGACACCACCTCGCTGGTGGGCGCCTGGAGCATGGATCTTCCTGCCGAGGAGCCGAACGTAGCGATGTACAAGGACCTGGCCATCGCCTCGCTGGGCACCAAGAGCCTCTTGATCGAGTTCACCAACCCCGACAACCTGGGCACGGGCGGTGCAAACCACATGCGCATCTCCGAAATTCAAGCCTACGGCGTGGCTGTGCCGGAACCGAGTGCGATACTTCTAATGGCTATGGGATTGTTCGGCATGCTGGCCTACGCCTGGCGGAAGCGATAGTCGAGTACGACTGGATGGAAGGTTGCCGGCTCACGGGTCTCGGATGGGCTCCGAGATCCGTGAGCGGTAGCATGCAATAGGATCGGACGAGCGAAGTAACGGGCGTCCAGACGGATTTGTGATAGGTTTGGAGAAGAAGAAATGCCATCGAACGGGAAGCCAAATCGAACCATTCGAAGAGCCGCAGCCTTTACGCTGGTGGAACTGTTGGTCGTCATTACGATTATCGGCATCCTGATCGCGCTGTTGCTGCCGGCGGTCCAGGCCGCTCGCGAGGCCGCCCGCAAGATGCAGTGCAGCAACAATCTGAAACAACTCGGGTTGGCGATGCACAACTTCGAATCGCAAAAAGGGACGTTTCCGCCCGGAACGATGTCGAAACTCCAGTTTTCCGAGACGGCGTCCGACTATGTTACCTACGGTGGCTATCAATGGGCATGTTATCTTCACTTCATGTTGCCATTTCTCGAGAAACAGGCCTACTATGATGCGCTGCACGGGCCGAAGTTCGATATCGGATGCCCTTGGAACGAGCCTGCGATTTGGTCGAATTTGCCCGTCGAGCAACAGAACGTCAACGAATTTCTCTGCCCGAGCGACGGAATGGGCGGCAATTTCATCGGTTGGGGATTGGATGTTCATGTCCCGAAGGGCAACTACCTCGGCATTTTTTCGGGACTCGCTGACGGGGACATCTATGACAGCGGTTTGATGTATCGCGTTGCCCCGAAAAAGGACCTTAACGGCGTCATGGTGAATTCCGCGGCTGCGTTCCAGCCGTACCGCGGAACATCGCTGGCGGACATCACCGACGGGACAAGCAACACGCTGGCGATCGCCGAATACCTTAAGGGTGTTGATGAGAACGACAATCGCGGCGAGTATCACAGCAGCCGGGCCGGACTGCAATTCCTCTATGTAACGCTCGGTCCCAACTCGCCGGCTCCGGACAATCTGAGCAACTATTTCTGCCCCACCCTCGGCAGTCCTCATGCGCCGGAGGCCAATCTTCCGTGCGTGGGAGGGGACCGGCCGGGAAATTATGCCAGCCCTCGAAGCCGGCATCCCGGCGGCATCAATGCCGTCTTCTGCGATGGAAGCGTTCGTTTCATCCAAGATAGCGTTGATTTGAATCGAGTCTGGCGAAGGCTCGGATGGATTGCCGATGGGCAAACTCCCGATGGTTTTTGATCCAATCCCTCGCGAGCCGCATCACCATCAACGAATTCCTGTTCCGTGCCAAGGAGAGAGAGACACCGTGAAAAACACCATGTACCGCCGACGCCCGTCATTGACACTGATCGCCCGATCGTTAATCCTATGCGTTGTGGCATCGAGTTTTCAGGCGCAAGCGTTGGCCGTCTCGTTCGGCCACATGAATGCCGACAGGATACTCTTCCTTGGCAACAGTATTTCGCTGCACGGACCTTATATCGGTTGGTCCTTGGAGGGCAACTGGGGTATGGCCGCCAGCGAAATGTCCAAGGATTATATCCATGTTCTCACCGACCGCATTAACGCGGCCACCGGCGGCAACATGGCCGTGGCGTGCCCCGATCCGCTGCCCGACCGATGGTATGCAGGTAATCCGCCACCCGGTTGGGAAGGCAACATCTTGAATATCGCGGATATCTTCGAGCGGAATTATGCCACATGGGACAATGCGAGAATCCAGAACCAATTGAATGCGAACCCGGATATCGTGGTCCTGCAATTCGGTGAAAATATGGAAGGCGGTACGATGGACCAATTCGCCACGGCGTTGCGCACGCTTGTCGGCGGATTGAAAAGTCAATGCAATCCACATATTTTCATCACCAGTCACATTATCGGATCAGATCCAGACGTCGATGCGATCAAAAGGGAGATTGTCGAGGAGGACCCGGCCTATCGCGTGTTCGTTGATCTCAACGGCAAGGTTGATC
>JAEWUR010000695.1 GCA_023397045.1 Planctomycetota bacterium | reverse complement strand
ATTCAGCATCGCGTTGATTCCCTTCACGTTGGACGTGACGACGCTTGGACGGTTGCAGCCGGGCGGGAAGGTGAATCTCGAGACCGATATGCTGGCGAAATACGTTCAACGACTGGTTGAGGCGAAGGAGTGGCAATGAGGGGCGAGGGACGAGGGACGAGAGACGAGAGCCAAAAGACAAACGCTGGAGGTGTGCTACGTTCGTCTCGGCAGACGCTGTCGTTTCTTCAAAAACGGTTTGAGGAGACGGGCATTCGGCCGCGGATCAAGTATGGCCAGAACTTTTTGATCGATTTGAATCTGCTTGACTTGCTCTTTGAGGCGGCCGAGGTTTCGGATCGCGACGTCGTGTTGGAGGTTGGCACCGGGACGGGTTCGCTGACCGCGATGTTGGCGCAGCGTGCCGCGGCGGTCGTTACGGTCGAGATCGATTCGCAGATGTTCCAGTTGGCCAGTGAGGAACTCTACCGGTTCGACAACGTCGTGATGCTTCAGGTTGATGCGCTCAAGAATAAGAATCGGTTGAATCCGGAAGTGCTTGATGCCGTGGCCAAGCAACTGGCCGCCGCGCCGGGGCGGCAACTGAAGCTGGTGGCGAATCTGCCTTACAACATTGCGACGCCGCTGGTCAGCAATCTGCTGCGCGAGGATTGCCCGCCGCGGAGCATGACCATGACGATTCAAAAAGAAGTGGCCGAGCGGATCACGGCCGCACCGGGCGGCAAGGATTACGGGGCCCTAAGCATCTGGGTGCAGTCGCAGTGCCGTGCGGAGCTTCTGCGCGTGTTGCCGCCGAGCGTGTTTTTTCCGCGTCCGAAGGTGGATTCGGCGTTTTTGCGGATCACGCTTGACGACAGTCTGCGTGGGCGGATTCCCGACCGGGCGTTTTTCCACGAGTTCGTTCGCGCGATGTTTTTGCATCGCCGGAAGTTTCTGCGGTCGGAACTGCTTAGCGTTGTCAAAGGACAGCTCGACAAGCCCGAGGTCGACGCGATTTTGGAGCGGCTGAATCTTGACGGCGGAATCCGGGCCGAATCGCTCGGCGTCGACGCGTTTTTGGCGTTGTGTGAAGCGGTGCGGGAAAAAACGCAGCCCTCACCCTAACCCTCTCCGAAAAGGAGACGGGACGAGTTTCTTGACCAAATAGGAGGTATGGCATGAATCCGAAATTGAACGCCTTGTTTGCGCGGCGCAGCGTCCGAGAATACGAGGCGAAAGACGTCGACGACGCGACGGTCCGCGATATTTTGGAGGCTGCGATGGCGGCCCCTTCGGCGGTGGCCAAGGATCCGTGGAGTTTCGTCGTCGTGCGCGATCACGAGATGTTGTTGAAGATCGCGGCCGGTCTGCCGAACGGGCAGATGCTCAAGGAGGCGCCACTGGGGATCATCGTCTGCGGCGATCTGCGGCGTGCCCATGACAATCAGTTGTCGTATCTGTTGCAGGACTGCACCGCGGCCATCGAGAACCTGTTGCTGGCGGTCAGCATGTTGGGGTTGGGCGCGTGTTGGTTAGGCGTGCATCCGCGCGAGGATCGGGTTGCGCATCTGCGATCGCTGCTGAACATTCCCGAGGGAATTCTGCCGGTCTCGGCGATAGCGATCGGCTGGCCGGCCCAGACGCCGTCGCCGAGGACTCGGTATCGCGAGGAGGCGGTGCATCGGGAGACGTGGTGAGGTTTTTTGGGGTTGGCAACATTGGATGGCCGCCCTCACCCCCTGCCCCTCTCCCAAAGGGAGAGGGGGAGACAGTTTGCGGCCCTCACCCTAGCCCTCTCCCGATGGGAGAGGGGACTTTGAGTTGCGCTTGGTAGCGATAGTCGCCGGGCGACAGGCCGGTGAGTTTTCGGAAGAGCGTGGCCATCTGTTGCGGCGTTGTGAAGCCGGATTGCCGGGCGACCTGGGAGATCATCAGGTCGGTCGTGGCCAACAGCGCCTTGGCGTGTTCGATCCGTACGCGATGGATCTCGTCGAGTACCGAGCGGCCGAGCAACGCGCGGAATTTCTGCTCCAGAGCCCGCCGGCGCACGGTTAGCGCGGCGGCCACGGTTCCCACCCGAAGCGTCTCGGCCGAGTGGTTTCGAATGAAATGCAGTGCGGCCGCAACGATTGGCTCGTCGACGGCGAACATGCTGGTCGAGTGGCGCGTCACCACGCGCACCGGAGGCAGGTAGATCGGTTCGCGTCGCGTCGGGCGACCGGCCATCATGCCGTCGAGCAGCTTGGCGGCCTCGTAGCCGATGCGTTCGGCCGGAATGGCCACGCTTGAGATCGGCGGGAAAGCCAGTTGGCATTCCAGTTCATCGTCGTCGACGCCGAGGATCGCGACGTCGTCGGGCACGCGAAGTTGCAGCAGTTGGCACATGTTGGCCAGGTCGTGGGCCGCAACGTCGTGATCGGCCAGAACGGCCACGGGCTTGGCCAGCTTCCTTAGCCACTGGCGGACCTGCACGTTGACCTTCTTCCAACTCGTTTGGTCGGGCAGACGCGGCAGATATTCGACGTGGCAGGCGTGGACGTCGAAGCCCTGGCCGGCGACCACCTCGCGAAAACTGGTTAGCCGTTGTTGCGAGTAGTGGGCCGATCGGCTGCCGAAGTAGCCGAAGTGCTGGAAGCCGCGCGAGAGGAAATATTCGGCCGCCAGTCGGGCGACGGCCTTGTGGTCGACGTCGACGACGGGAATGCCGAGGCCCGAGACGACGCATCCGGTATCGACGACCGGCTTGCCGAGTTTGAGGACTCGCCGGGCGAACTTCAGGTCGTCGAGGTGCGCGATGATACCGTGTGGGTTCCACTCGGCCAGCGGTCGCAGCACGGCGGGCGTCGGCGGCGCGTTATGGAAAAGCCAACGCTTGGCATGGCCTGCGTAGGAGCGGATGCCGAGGAGAACCTGCCGATGGAAACCGGCGTCCTGGCTCATCAACAATGCAATGCGTCGCGGTTCGCCCATGCCTGCGCCTTGAAACAGCGGCCGGACCAGACTCGCGACCATTGGCGGCCGATCCGACGCTTTTTCAATTATAGCAGGCATTTTGGGGTTTTTTGTGCCCGTTGCGAACACGAGTGAGAACCACAAGTGCAAACAGAACGGGAGACGTATTCAGTCAAACACGCCCTCACCCTAGCCCTCTCCCGGAGGGAGAGGGGACTTTTTTCAATCACCCGGTGAGATATTCGAGGTTTCTGCGGAGCGACTCGTTGTGGTCGGCCAGTTTGGGGAAGTATTCCAGCCCGAACGCGCCGTCGTAGCCGAGCGAGTTGATCGTTTTGAGGATGTGCGGGTAGTTTAGTTCGCAATCGAACAGCTCGCCGCGGCCTGGTACGCCTGCCGCATGGAAGTGGCCGATCCACGGCAGGTTCTTCTCGATCGAGGCGAGGATGTTGCCTTCCATGATCTGCATGTGATAGACGTCGAACAGGATCTTGAGTCTTGGGCTGTTGATCGCGCGGACGACCTCGACGCCTTCGGACGACGAGTCGAGGTAGTAGCCGCCGTGATCGACCAGCGTGTTGAGCGGTTCGAGCAGCAGATTGAAGTCGGCCTGCTCGGCGATTTGAGCGGCCTCGGCCAAGGCCGATTCGAGGTTCGCGCGCATTTCCGAACGCGAAAGCGAAGGATCGACCGTGCCTGAGAGCGTGATGCCCTTGCGGCAGCCGGCTTTCTTGGCGAAGTCGATCATCTTCCGGATTTGGGCGAGATAGCCGTCGCGGTCCTGTCGTTTGACCGGGCAGCCGCCGATGCTGCCGTCCCAGGCGTGGAGCGCGAAGTCGTTCAACGTGACGTTGTTTTTTTCGCAGGCCGCGCGGAGCGACTCGGCGTCCTTGGCCCAGTCCATTCGGATCGTCGATCCGTCGAACGTGCCTTCCGGATGCCAAAACTCAACGCAGCGATATCCCGCCGCGGCGATCTTCGCGACGCGCTCTTCGACGGGCAATGAGGGAAAAATCGGTTCGAGGCAAACGCCGATGGTGGTCATGGTAAATGGTGGATGGTGGATGGTGGATTTATGATTCGGGATTCGGGATTCGGGATTCGGGGCGCCGTGCCGTCGCCCCCAACCCCCAATCCCTAATCCCTAGCCCCTCGCGCCCGCCAGGGCGCGATTGATGCCGGTGGCGATGTTGTCGCAATCCTGGTCGGTGTAGTGCCAGTTGATGTCGATCATGATCGCCCGGCCCAACAGTTCGAGGGTGCGCGGGCACATGTCTTTGGCGTAGCGCGGCAGTTCGGCCTCGGGCACGGCGCTCCAGGGCAGTCCGTCGGCGGCGGCACTCTTCTTTTCCATGACGTGATCCCAGTAGGCGTAGATGTGCCAATCGCGGACCTTTTTGTCGTAGATTCCGCCGGCGGGCACGCCCTCGGCCTGCATGGCGTGCATGGCTTTTTGGGTCGTCGCGGCGTCGCCAAGCATGAGGATCAAGCAGATGCACGTGTCGCCGGCGGGATCGGCCACCTGGCGGAACGACAGGCCGGGGATCGGCTCGATGGCGTCTTTGATCCGGTTGAATGCGTGCCGATAGCCGGCCAGCATGGCGTCGGTCTTACGGATTTGGGCCAAGGCGACCGCGCCTTGGAGTTCGCTCATGCGGTAGTTCTCGCCGCAGAACAGCTCGCCGGCCTTTCGTTCGTGGCCGTAGCGGTCGGGACGCCAACAGGCCGCGGTGTCGTGCCAGCTTTGCGCCCGGGTGTAGAGCCAATCGTCGTTGGTCGTGACGAAGCCGCCTTCGCCGCTCGCCTGGACCTTGTAGTAATCGAAGCTGAAACAGCCGAGCGTGCCGAGGCTCCCAAGCCGTTTGCCGTGGTAGGAGCCGCCGCCGGCCTGGGCCACGTCCTCGATGACCGGAATGCCTTTGCGACGCCCGAGGTCGAGAATGGCGTCCATTGCGGCCGGCGCGCCGCGCATGTGGACGGGAACGATCGCCTTCGTGCGCTTGGTGATCGCTTTTTCAGCGGCCACCGGATCGAGGCACAACGAATCGTCGACGTCGGCGATGACCGGGATCGCGTTGCTCGCGACGACGGTGGCGGCCGTGGCAAAAAACGTGTAGGCGGGCACGATCACTTCGTCGCCGGCGCCGATTCCCAACGACCGATAGGCACACACCAACGCCGACGTGCAGGAATTGACGGCCAGGCAGTGTTTCGTGCCGATCAACTCGCGCATGGCCTTTTCGGCCGCCTCGACCTTGCTCGGCCGGGGGTTGTAATAGCGGAACAGATGCGGACCTTGGAGATTCTCCTCGGCGTCGACCATCGCGGCGATCTTCCGCTGGTTCTCGGGCGAGAATTGCCAGAGGTCCAGCACTTCGAGCAACTCCTCCTTGCCGATTTTCGACGGATACGGTCCCAAGCCGGGCACGGCTTTTTCCTGAGTGGGTTTCTCTGCGGTCGACACGTTCGTACTCCGTGGTTTTGGATGGTGACAGCGATGGCGGGAATGCTACACGCTTCGTCTTCCTTCGATTATAGACGCGGTCGGCTTGCCGCAACGGTTTCAGCGAGCGGCCGAGTTCCATATTGCGCCATTCTTGTTCAATAATGCGCGCAACCGACGACGCGGCGGAACAGGACGAGAGACGCCGTGAAGGTGAAAAAGAATCGGGATCGCGTCCGAGCAGAGGCTCATGGTCTGTCCAATTCAAGTTTGCGAATGGACGGAACATCGTAACCCGAAGCGTAAGCGAGGGACAGCCTCGCTTACGCTTCGGGTTACGA
>JAEWUR010000690.1 GCA_023397045.1 Planctomycetota bacterium | reverse complement strand
CATCGTAACCCGAAGCGTAAGCGAGGCTGTCCCTCGCTTACGCTTCGGGTTACGATTCTGTCGCACCGAACCGCCATTAGTAACGAGGATCTGGACAGACGAGCAGTGGCACACTCGCGGTTTTTTTGATTGTTCATGGTCCGCGAGGCGGACCCTACGCGTTTTCCGCGACAGAATCGACGTGACGGCCGACGGTTGGGCCGGCGTCCTGGCTTTGAATTGCACTTTCCCTAGGTTTCCCAATTTGCGATAATTCGGACCTCAGTGTAGTGTACCGGGCACATGTGAAATGAGCTTGTGTGTGCCACTGGCTCTGCCAGTGCCAGGGTTCGCCCGTCGGCCGGCACTGGCAGAGCCAGTGGCACGCGACAGCGCCGCCAGGTTCACTGCTGGACGAGCCAGCAGTGGCAGCCGACCATGAATGCCGGTCACGGTAGGACACGGC
This sequence comes from Planctomycetota bacterium, assembly GCA_023397045.1. Classification (GTDB taxonomy): domain Bacteria; phylum Planctomycetota; class Planctomycetia; order Pirellulales; family Thermoguttaceae; genus JAEWUR01. The sequence continues at coordinate 2,624 of JAEWUR010000690.1, read as the reverse complement.
ACCTGCAACGAGGATGGAGCCGATATGCAGACCGAAAAACCGCTGACGATTTTTTTTTCCGTAGGCGAGCCGAGCGGCGATTTGCATGGCGCGAACCTAATCCGGCAGTTGAAGGCGCAATATCCCGGCCTCGAAGCGGTTGGCTATGGCGGACCGAAGATGGCCGAGGTCGGCTGTCGGCTGCATGCCGATCTGACGGCGCTGGCCGTGATGTGGTTCGCCCGGGTGCTGATCAATCTGCACAAGTTTTGGGACTTAGGCAGTCGAGCCGATCGATATTTCCGCCATCATCGGCCGGACGCCGTGGTGCTGATCGACTATCCGGGCTTCAATTGGTGGATCGCCCGGCGTGCGAAGGCGCATGGGATCCCGGTTTTTTACTATTCGCCGCCGCAGATTTGGGCTTGGGCGCGTTGGCGTGTGAAAAAGATGCGGCGATTCGTGGACCACGTGCTTTGCGGTCTGCCGTTCGAGGAGGACTGGCTTCGCAACCACGGCTGCAACGCGACGTTCGTGGGCCATCCGTTCTTCGACGAGGTTCGGCGCCATCCGTATGACGAGATGTTTTTGGAGGAACAACGGCAGAAGCCCGGCCCGCTGGTCGTGATGTTGCCGGGTTCGCGAACGCAGGAGGTGGCCAAAAACCTCCGATGGTTTTTGAAGGCCGCGGCACTTATCCGATCGGAGGCGCCGGAGGCCAGGTTCGCGTTGGCAGCGTTCAAACCGCATCAGGCCGAGATGGCCCGGCAGATGATCGCGTCGGCGGGCGTTCCGGTCGAAGTCCATCTGCGGAAGACGCCCGAGTTGATGCGGGCGGCCCATTGCGCGATGTCGGTTTCGGGCTCGGTCTCGTTGGAATTGCTCTATCACACGACGCCGACGGTGATTCTTTATTGGATCGAGCGGTACGCGTATTTCGTGCAGAGCTTCTTCCGCAATGTGAAGTACATTACGCTGGTCAACCTGCTTTCGACGGGCGGCCTGGGCGAGACGACGGCCGAGAACGGTCGGCGGTCGCTCCTGCCGCATGCGGCGGTATTTGATCCGAACCAACCGGATGCCGATCGGGTGCTGTTTCCCGAGTATTTGACCTGCGAGGACAAATCCGGGCAGATTGCAGGGCATGTTTTGGAGTGGATTCAGGATCCGGCGAAGCATGCGGCGCGTGTCGAGGCGCTGGCCGCGCTCCGGGATCAAGTGGCCCACGGCGGGGCGTCGCGCCGGGCGGCCGAGTATATTCTGGGCGTCTTGACCCGGCGGCCGGTGAGCGTGCCGCGGCCGCATTTTTTGGCAAACCGAGGAGCGGAGAGAATGCTGAATTCGGAATGACGTCATCGGTCTCATTCATCATTCATCCTTCTGCATTCATCATTTTTCGAGGACATAGCCATGTTGCTGGGCGAACCACCGAGGAGCCAATACGACCTGAACTTTTCGCTGTTCGGGATACCGACGCGGGTGCATCCGTTTTTCTGGCTGATCGCCCTGGTGATGGGTTCCCAACTGCGCGATCCGATCTTTGTGCTGATCTGGGTCGTAGCGGTCTTCGTATCGGTATTGATCCATGAACTGGGCCATGCCCTGGTCATGCGGCGCTATGGTTACTACCCGTGGATCACGCTTTACGGCATGGGCGGGCTGACGTCGCACAACCAAGACAATTATGGCTATTCGAGGGGCTCGGAGTCGTTGCGACAGGTGTTGATCAGTCTGGCCGGTCCGATGGCCGGTTTTCTGCTGGCGGCCGCGATCGTTCTGATCGTGTTTTTGACGGGTTACGGCGATCAAGTGTACCTGACGATTTTCGGACCGGCCGTGGGTGGTTTGCCGAGTTGGCAACTGACCGTTTTCGTCAATTTCGTCCTGTTTATCAGCGTGGTTTGGGGGATGATCAACCTATTGCCCATCTATCCGTTGGACGGCGGTCAGATCGCCCGGGAGTTCTTTTTGAAGCTCAGCACGCAGCAAGGAATACGTCAATCGCTGATGGTATCGATCGTCTGTGCGGTGTTGATGGCGGCGGCCGGCCTGCTTTTGTTGCACAGTTTTTTCACGGCGTTGTTGTTTGGGTATCTTGCGTTCTCGAACTATGCGACGTTGCAGGTTTACAATGGTCGTCGGCTATGGTGAGATGGATGTGACGAACGATCTTTAGCTTTGTTGAGAAAAAATTCTATTGAAACGATAACGAAAATGACGAAAAGGTCTTGAAATGATTTCCAAGTTCGCTAAAGTTAATTTCAGTTGGGCATGACGCTGCGTCTCCGATGGTCGGAGCAACCAGCTCAAGACCCGCTTGGAAATCTTGACGGAGGATTTACTGTGGCCAAAAAGAAGGCAGCCAAGAAGGCTCCGGCGGCTAAGAAGGTCGCCAAGAAGAAAGTCGCTAAGAAAGCGGCCAAGAAGGCAACGAAGAAAGCCAAGTGCTGCTGCAAGTAATTGCATGCAACGCCGCTTCTCGCGAAGCCGTGTTCGGATGAGCCGCGAAAGCTCCTTGAGATAACGACGAGAAAGGGCCGCTGGAAGAAAAATCCAGCGGCCCTAAGTGTTTTGGTAGGAACAGGTTGCGCATTGTAACCCGAAGCGTAAGCGAGGCGGTCCCTCGCTTACGCTTCGGGTTACGA
>JAEWUR010000674.1 GCA_023397045.1 Planctomycetota bacterium | reverse complement strand
GCATCCAGTATTACGATCCCGCGACGCATCACGGCGTCGTTTTCATCTTCAAACCCGACAGTCCCAATGACACGCAGACGATTCTTCTGAAGGGACTCGATGCCGATCGGATGTATCACATTTCGTTCGAGGACGGATCGAGTCCGGCGTTGAGCATGTTGGGCGCTGAGTTGATGACCACCGGCATTGATGTCACGCTGCTGGGGCGCAATGTCTCCGAGTTGATGTTCATCTCGACGCCCGAGCCGGGAGCGGTTGCGATGTTGTTGATCGGCGGCCTGTGTCTTGCCGGCTGGAAATATGGTCGACGTTACTATTGAACGCAGATGGAATCATGACCATGCATTGCAGAATGTTCTGCCGAATGTCGTTCGTAGCCCTAGGCTTGTGGTGCGCAATGGCGATGTGCTTCGCGGGGTGCGGCGGCGACGGTGAAAATCGGGCGGCGGTCCATGGCACGGTCACACTCGACGGGCAGCCGGTCGAAAACGGTTCGATCTTGTTCACGCCGATCGAGGAAACGAAGGGACAAGTGGCGGGTGGCCCAATCCAGGGTGGCCGTTTCCAACTCGACGAGAAGGTCGGCGCTGCGGTCGGTTGGAATCGCGTCGAGATCCGCGCGCAACGCAAGACCGGCAAGATGGTCCAAAAGCCGTTCGCGCCCGTCCGCGAGACGATTCCCGAGCAGGTCGAGGCCGTGCCTGCCAGATACAATTCTGAATCGACGCTCCGATTCGAGGTCAAACCCGGCGACAATCTCGCCGATTTCCAGGTCACGTCGAAATAACGACCGAACGGTGTAACCATTCACGCCCCGGGGACGTTTTGGGGGATGAATTGACCTGGAGATGTACACTGTTTCCGAGGACGACGTAGGCTATGTCGCCCCCGAAAATCGCGTCCATTACGATGCAGAGTGTGAACGATTGCGGCGGATGGGTGGCCCCGATAGCTTGTCTATCGGGGTGCCGAAAGGCACAAGAGGAGTCGTTATTCATCGGCAAAAGACCTCTTGCGGCTTCGCCGCCCTGATAGCCGAGCTATCAGGGCCACCCTGAGATCTGAGATTCCAATCCTAGTCCCTGTCCCCTAGTCCCCGCCCCAGCAACGGCTTCAAGAACCGGCCGGTGTAGTTGCGTTCGATGGCGGCGATTTCTTCGGGCGTGCCGGTGGCGACGACGTGACCGCCGCCTTCGCCGCCTTCGGGACCGAGGTCGATAATCCAGTCGGCCGTCTTCATTACGTCGAGGTTGTGTTCGATGACTAGCACGGTGTTGCCGAGATCGACCAGGCGGCCGAGCACGACGAGCAGTTTGCGGATGTCGTCGAAGTGGAGGCCGGTCGTCGGTTCGTCGAGGATATAGACGGTCTTGCCCGTGTCGACGCGGCTCAACTCGGCCGCCAACTTGATGCGTTGCGCCTCGCCGCCCGAGAGCGTGTTCGAGGCCTGTCCGAGCGAGATGTAGCCGAGCCCCACCTCTTGCAGCCCGCCGATCAACCGGGAGATGACCGGGAAGTTTTCAAAAAACTCGACGGCCTCTTCGACCTGCATATCGAGCACGTCGGCGATCGATCGGTCGCGATACAGGATTTCGAGCGTCTGCCGGTTGAATCGTTTCCCTTCGCACACCGGGCAATCGACGTATAGGTCGGGCAGGAAGTTCATTTCGATCCGGCGTTGCCCTTGGCCTTGGCATTCCTCACACCGCCCACCCTTGACGTTGAAGCTGAACCGGCCGGCCTTGTAGCCTCGCCCGCGGGCGTCGCGGGTATTGGCAAAGACCTTTCGAATCTCGTCGAAAACGCCGGTGTAGGTGGCCGGGTTGCTTCGCGGCGTCCGTCCGATCGGCGACTGATCGATCTGGACGACCTTGTCGACCTGATTCACGCCGCGGAGGCTGGTGTGTGGGCCGGGCTTGGGGGCAATTCCGCCCAAGCGGCGAATCAACGCCCGGGCGAGCGTCTCGTTCAACAGCGAACTCTTGCCCGAGCCGCTGACGCCGGTGACGCACACGAACGCCGACAGCGGGAATTGCACGCTGATGTTTTTCAGATTGTTGGTCGTCACGCCCTCGATCGTCAGCGCGCGGGTCTTTGCCGTGCGACGGCGTTGCGGCGGCACCTGGATCGTGTCCTGTTGCGACAGGTATCGGCCGGTGAGCGAGGCGGGATTCGCGGCGAGTTGTTCCGGCGTGCCTTCGGCCACGATGCGGCCGCCATGACGGCCCGCGCCCGGTCCCAAGTCGACCAGCCAATCGGCCCGGCGCATGATCGTTTCGTCGTGCTCGACGACGACGACGGTGTTGCCGCGCGTTTGCAGGTCGACCAGCGCCTCGATCAGCCGCTGGTTGTCGCGAGGATGCAGGCCGATGGACGGTTCGTCCAAGACGTAGCAGACGCCGACGAGCCCCGATCCCAGGCCGGCCGCCAGACGAACGCGCTGCAATTCGCCGCCGCTGAGGCTTCCGGCCGGTCGATCGAGCGTCAGGTAGCCCAGTCCAACGCGATCGAGAAATTCCAATCGCGCGGCAATCTCCGAAAGGATCGGCCGAGCCACCGGCGCAGGCAGGGAGGCCGGTGGATCGGGGATTAGCGGTTGGGAATTGGAGAG
>JAEWUR010000651.1 GCA_023397045.1 Planctomycetota bacterium | reverse complement strand
CGCGGATCTATTTCTCGGATTCGCCGGGTATGTGGTCCGCGTATTGGATGATGCCCGAGCATTATGGCAGTGTCGGTTATCCTGGCACCGAAATCGATGTTGTCGAACACTTCGCTGGCGACAGCTCGCACGCCTATACGGGGGTTTGGTGGGATGGGTATGGCGCCGGTAGTCATCACTCGCAACAAATCAGCAGTATTACTCGCTGGAACTATCACACCTATGGCCTGGCCTGGGACCGAGATAGCTATCGGTTCTATATCGATGATCAACTGCGTTGGACTTTCACCGACAAGCTTTCAACTCTCCCCTTGTACACGATCCTGTCTTCCGAAGTCGCTGACAACAGTTGGGCCGGAAACATACCTGCGGGAGGCTACGGCGATCTGGCCCATTCAACCACGAAGATGAGCGTCGACTATGTCCGTTTTTACGCGCCGGTGCCCGAACCCTCTGCGTTCGTCTTAAGTGGCATCGCCGCCATCAGCGTGTTCGGCTACACCTGCCGATATCGTCGGACGCGTCGAGGATCATCCGATTCGTCGAAGCAACAAGGCTTGTAGATTCGAGGAAACGACATGCGATCCCATCCACGATCCACGAGCCGCTTTTGCCCTCGTGGAACTTTTGGTCGTCATTACGATCATCGGTATCCTGATTGCGCTGATGCTGCCGGCAGTGCAAGCGGCCCGGGAAGCGGCCCGAAAAATGCAATGCTCCAACAACTTCAAACAAGTCGGACTAGCGTTGCACAATTACCACTCCGCCAAGGGATGTTTCCCTCCGGGAATCTTCGCCCCGAGTCGTGGCATCGCCCTGTGAATTGCAGGTAACGCCGCAATGAACTGCACTGCATGACGCGTAACAGTTTGGTTTCCGAACCGGAATCTGACGGTGTCGGAGTGGTTGGACATTGGGCGGAATGGCGCGAATCATGAGGAGCAAGGGGAAGACGCCACGACAGTGCTGCGATGTCGTTGCCTTTTACGCGGCGAAAGCGTCCTCGGCGCGCAGTTGCGCACAGCTCCACGCAATGGCTCGCATCGTGGGAGGTTCGGTCGCCGTCCATGGATCGCGCAATAGCGTTTTGGCCGGGCTTTCGGAGGACCAGCCGACGAGCGGCAAAAGGTCGACGGCGGTTCGGAACTTCAGGAGGCACGAGTTGTGGGATTAGGGACGCGCATACATGGCGCGAACCGCCTGATTGGGCGCGAGCGTGCATAACGCGATCAAGAACCGGATCACGTTTTTCCCTTGCCGCTTGGCCGTTTGAATCACCGTCATCATCGCGCCCAAACGCCTTGCCCCGGCTCGCGTACGACTGCCAAACGTCACCTTCCGAAGGATCACCAACGCCCGAACCGCCTGCTCGGCAAGATTATTTGTCGGCGGCACGCCCGGATGATCGAGGAACGTCAACCACTCCTTGGCGTATCGGCGGATGCGGCCTTGCAAAGTCTTCGCCTTTTCCGAGTCCAGTGCCATGCTCTCCAGGCGTGCCTGCTCATTCCGAAGCCGTGCCGCTTCACGGTACTTCGGCGGCCAATCCCTGGGGGGAAAACACGAAACTGTTACACCATTACGTCTAACGTACGAACCAGCGAACTGCAAAACGGCCCGAAGACTTTCGGAAGCGAAGCGTATAAGGGTCGCAAAGCCAGCGGTCCATAAAACCGTCCGTACGCGGCATCAACCAGCCGAAATCCCAGCCGCCGCTGGTGTAACGCATGGGCACGCCGGGTCGAACCCGAACCACTGGATGGGAGCCCGCGCTGAACAGCTTCTGCTCGGTAAAGTAATAGCCCGGACCAATATGCACAAAAACCGTGTGATCCGGCACGGGTGAAGAATTTTCCTCAATGTCATCGCACAGACCGCGGATACCAACTTTGATTTCTCGCCCCTCACTGAACGCTTCATATAGCGACTCGAGCGAACCGAACGTCGGCTCGCCCGCAGCCGTGTGCGCAAAAACTTCCTCCCAGTTGTCGCAAACCAGATACCGGTAGCAATAAAAGTCGTAGATGAAGTTGCTGCTCGGGGCGTTCGTCGTCTCCGCGTCCCAGCGATCCTGTTCATGGTATTTGAGCATCGCACCGTGATCGGCCACCGGTGACGGGCCACGCTGACCGGCGGCGGGTGGACCATCCAGATACGGTCGGGCAATCGCTTGTTGACCATTCTGGTTGTACATAAAAAACGACATCGATGGCCGGCCGTTAAAACCCGCGGGCGGGTTGATCGGCATTCGCAACGACATGATGCCCGCCGACCAATAGTCCTCGATCAAATACGTCACCCGAAAGTCCGACACCTCGCGCACCAACTCCGTGTTCGCCGAGTTCGTGTCGATATGCTCGTTGTAGGTAAACTCGGTGAGGATACGCAGATCAGCCCCGCGGCGGATCGCGTCAGTCAAGGCGCCCTCGCTGCCGGCGGTGATCGACCGATCGCTATCCAATTCGAGGGCCGGCGTCCAAGACGATCTGCCGCGGCTGGCGGAATCGAGTTGGCGGTGTGGTCGATGCTGGGTTGAGGTCACGGACTTTTGCATGTTTTATCAGTCCTTGCCTAAAGTGCCTTCGGCGAACCAGGGGACGTAAACGTCCCACAACTTACTCCATCATCGGCCTGTGCCGATGCGCCGTCTCGACGCGTGTCACTGCCGGCTGCCCCGCAAAACTCCGTGGGAATGACGACATGTTGCGGTTGCGGGCAGAGTCCGTCAGCCATCTCCAAAAGGATCTTGCCGATCATCCTGGCGTGTTCGACGAAAGGTACCGTGGCGACCACGCGCGGATAGAGCGTCGTGTCGATGCTGGGTGTGGTTTCGTCCATGTGATCGAAGACGATTTCAATATCTTCCGGCACGCGGCGGCCGGCAGCCGCGGCGGCCTCGACCACGGCGGCGGCCGGGAAAGTGCCTCGCGTCATGGCAGCCGTGGGATGATCCGGCTGGGCGAATAAGTCCTTGGACATCGCCCGCAATGCCTCGGTGTCGTTGCGGATAAAACGTTGCACCAACGTGTTCGGCGGCAGCCCGGCCTCACTCAGAACATCGACGACGCCTTCGAGAAAAACATTGTCGCCCGGCCGGCCGGCCGTGGTGTTCAAAAGCGCGATCCGTCGATGTCCGCGTTCGATCAGATAGCGCATCAGCAGTTGGCCTGAATGGCGATTGTCCAGATCGACCGAACTCAAGAGCAACTCCGACGAGTAGAGTGATCCAGAGACGACCGCCGGGATATGCAGTTCGCTCAGATAGCGATAAACCTCGGGCGGACAACTAACCGCTACCGCGCCGAGGAAGTGGCCCGAAGCACGCTGCTGCTCGATCAACTCCTTTACGTAGGGCAGAGGATTGCCCTCGGGAATAAAGGAGAACTGGACGTTGGCATCGGCAATCGCACTCCGAACGCCCGTGATAAACGGTAGGTAGGCCCAGTGGCTGCCGGAGGGATCGCCCGCAGGCAGAAGCACATAAACGGTGCGCACTTTCGAGCGTTGGCCACTGACCAACCCCGGGCCTACAAAGGTGCCGGCACGCTGCCTGGGAATGAGGACTTCCTGCTTGGCCAATTGACGCATGGCCTGGCTGGCGACGGCCTTGCGGACACCCAGCATCCGACTGACTTCCTCGGTGGTCAGATAC
>JAEWUR010000648.1 GCA_023397045.1 Planctomycetota bacterium | reverse complement strand
TTCAACAAGAAGGACATCATCGACCTGCAATGCTGGTCGAACCTGGTGTGGATGCACCCGTTGTGTTTCGAGCACGACAAGGAGCTGGCCGATTTCCGGAGCAAAGGCCGCCACTGGACCGAGAAGGAAAAACAGTGGCTCCTGGACAAGCAGATGGAACTGCTTCGGGAGGTGGTTCCCTTGCATCGCGAATTGATGGAGCGGGGACAGGTCGAGTTGACCACGACGCCGTTCTATCATCCGATCATGCCGCTGCTGTGGGACAAGCGTCTTGCGCGCCGGGCGATGCCCAACGTGATGCTGCCGAGCCACTTGGAAGGCTACGGAGAAGACGTTCGCGAACACGTCCGCCGCGGCATCGAGTTCCACGAAAAGCTGTTCGGCCAAAAACCGCGCGGCATGTGGCCGTCGGAAGGATCGGTTTGCCAGGGGATCATTCCGATCATCGCCGAGGCCGGCATCCAATGGATCGGCACCGACGAGGAGATCCTCTCCTGTTCGACCGACGGTTGGGTTTCTCGCGACGGCAACGGATTCCTGCGTAATCCCGAGATGCTGTATCGACCCTGGCGCGTCGAGGAGCAAGGCAAGTCGGTCCAGATCGTCTTCCGCGATCACGCGATGAGCGACCAGATCGGTTTCCACTATCAGCGCTACGATCAGAACCACGCGGTCAACGATTTCATCGGCAAGATCGAGGCGATCGGCCATGCGACCGGCGGCAACGCAGGCCATCGGCCCACGCTGGTCAGCATCATCCTCGACGGCGAGAACTGCTGGGAGTATTACCCGAACGCGGGCGTCGATTTCCTTCGGGGCGTTTATCGCCGCGTCGCGCAACATCCGCGGATCAAGTCGGCGCGCATCGGCGACTATCTTGCGAAGCATCCGGCGACCGACAAGCTGGGCCACCTGTTCCCCGGAAGCTGGATCCAGCACAATTTCGGCATCTGGATCGGTCATCCCGAATGCAATCGCGCGTGGGATGCGGTCTATGAAACCCGACAGTGGCTCGTGGGCATCGCCAACCGCAAGTCGAAGCCGGCCGACAAGATCGCCCAGGCGTGGCAGGAACTTTTCATCGCCGAAGGCAGCGACTGGTTCTGGTGGTTCGGCGACAGCCACAGCAGCGCCCAAGACGGCCTGTTCGACCGGCTGTTCCGCAAGCACTTGCAGAACGTCTACACGGTGCTCGGCGAGAATCCGCCGACCGAGTTGACCCGTCCGATCCGCATGGGCCATCGCCCGTCGCAGGTCTATTCGGAGCCGACCGGATTGTTGAGCGTGAAAATCGACGGGCGGCGCACGTATTTCGAATGGATCAATGCCGGCCATTACGTCTGCGGCGGCTCGCGCGGCACGATGAGCATGGTCACGCAAGGTTACGTCGCCGACCTGTACTTCGGTTTCGACACCGAGCGGCTGCTGTTGCGGCTCGACGCGCGCGGCGGTCCGTTCCGCGAGCAACTGGCCGAGGTGCAAGCCGTGCGAATGGTGTTCTTGGAACCCGAAGGCTTCGAAGTGGTGATCGTCAATCCGAGCCGAAAAGAGCCCGAGGTGCAACTCTGGCGTCATGGGCTGTCGATTTCGGGAACGCACGCGCAGGCGGCGGCCGATCAACTTTTCGAAATGGCGATTCCATTCCGCAGCCTCGCTCGCAAGACCGACGAGCCGGTGCATTTCTACATCGAACTGCTCAAAGACAAGCAGCCGGTCGAGCGGATTCCGCACGAAGGCGTCATCGAGACCCGCGTGCCGTCGCCCGACTACGAACTCATCATGTGGCAAGCGTGAAAGAGAAATGATGAATGCGGAAGGATGAATGATGAATGGAATCATCAACAGTTCTGTCCGGCATTCAACATTCAACATTCATCCTTCAGCATTATTCCTAACCCCTAGCCCCTAATCCCTAGCCCCTAGATATATTTCCATGCCCGATCTACGCAAAGACCCGATCGTCGGACGCTGGGTGATCATCGCCAGCGCCCGCGCCAAACGCCCGCACGATTTCGACACCACGCCGCAACGGCAGAAGGGTCGTTTCTGCCCGTTTTGCGAAGGAAACGAAGACAAAACCACCGACGAAATCATCGCCTACCGCCGGCCCGGCTCGCAACGCAACCGGGAAGGCTGGCGCGTGCGCGTCATTCCGAACAAGTTTCCCGCGCTCGAGATCGAAGGCCATTTGAACAAGCGCGGCGAAGGCATCTACGACATGATGCGCGGCGTCGGGGCGCACGAAGTGATCATCGAATCGCCGAAGCACATCGTTAGCACGTCGGAACTTTCCGAAGAGCAACTGCGCGAGGTGTTTTGGGTCTACCGCGACCGGCTGGTCGACCTGAAAAAGGATCCTCGGCTGGTCTACGGGATGATTTTCAAGAATGTCGGCGCCGCGGCCGGCGCGTCGTTGGAACACAGTCACAGCCAACTGATCGTCACGCCGATCGTTCCGATCAACGTTTGGGAAGAGATGACTGGCTCGTTGGAGTTTTACAATTATCGCGGTCGGTGCGTCTATTGCGACATGATCCAGCAAGAGCTGGCCACCGAAAAACGCATCGTGCTCGACACCCCGGGCTTCGTGGCATTTTGTCCGTTCGCCAGCCGATTCCCCTTCGAGACCTGGATCCTGCCGAAGAGTCACTCGAGCCACTTCGAAAACATCCAAAAAAACGAGGTGGATGAGTTGTCCGGGGTCATGCGGCAGGTGATCACCAAGATCGAGGCGGCGCTTGACCAGCCGGCCTACAACTATATTATTCATACAGGACCATTTGACACGCAGGAGTTGGGCCATTATCACTGGCATATAGAGATTATGCCGAGTTTGACGAAAACGGCTGGCTTTGAGTGGGGTACCGGTTTTTACATCAATCCAGTGCCGCCGGAGCAGGCAGCGGCGTTCCTGCGCGAAGTTGAGGCCGATTTATCGGACCCGCAAAATATTCCAGCAAGGCAGACTGGATAAGATGGGGTGCGGTTGCCGATTAAGGAATTATTCCCGTCCCCCCATCCTTGATCGACCTAACCGTACACTATCATCATGCCCAACAGCATCCGACTGATCCTCGCCCTGCACAACCATCAGCCCATCGGCAATTTCGACGACGTTTTTCAGCAGGCGTTCGACGACAGCTATCTGCCGTTTCTCGATGTCTTTGAACGTTATGCGTCGCTGAAGATTGCCCTGCACACCAGCGGTTCGCTGATGGAGTGGTTGGCGGCGCGGCATCCGGAGTATGTCGATCGTTTGGCGCGATTGGTCGAACAAGGTCGCGTCGAGATCCTCGGCGGCGCATTTTTCGAGCCGATCCTGGCGATGATCCCCTCGCAGGATCGCATCGGCCAGATCCGCGGCTATACGCGCTGGCTGCAGAACCGGCTGGGCGCGACGATCCGCGGCCTGTGGATTCCCGAACGCGTTTGGGAGCAGTCGTTCACCAGCGATCTCGTCGACGCGGGCATTGAATATACGATTCTCGACGATTTCCACTTCAAGGCGGCCGGGCTGACCGAGTCGCAACTGGCCGGCCACCTGCTGACCGAAGACCAGGGCCGCGTCCTGTCGGTTTTCCCGGGCAGCGAGCGGTTGCGTTACACGATTCCGTTCGCCTCGCCGCAAGAGACGATCGACTATCTGGCGAAAGTGGCCGAGGCCAATCCGAACGCGGTCGCGGTGTTCGGCGACGACGGCGAGAAGTTCGGCACCTGGCCCGAAACGAAGAAACACGTCTACGAAGACGGCTGGCTCACCCGATTTTTCGATGCCCTGGTTCAGAACCAATCGTGGATCAACGTGACGACGATGGCCGAGGCGTTCGACAACGTCCCGCCGGTCGGCAAGGTCTACCTGCCCGATTGTAGCTATCGCGAGATGACGGAATGGGCGTTGCCTGCCGAGCAGTTGGTGAAATACGAGCAGATCGCGCACGAGATGCACGACGATCCGCACTGGTCGGCGTTGCGGCCATTCGTTCGAGGCGGATTCTGGCGGAATTTCAAGGCGAAATATCCGGAATCGGACGAGATGTACACCCGGATGATGATGGTCAGCCGCCGGTTGCAGGAAACGCTCGACGCCTCGGTCGCCGGCGATCTGGTCAACGCCGAGTTGATCGAGCAAGCCCGATACGAACTCTATCGCGGACAGTGTAATTGCAGCTATTGGCACGGCGCGTTCGGTGGCATCTATCTTCCGCACCTGCGAAACGCCGTCTATCAGCACCTGATCGCCGCCGACAACCTGTTGGACCGGGCCATCGGACGGACCGACAGTTGGATCGAGGCCACGGCCGACGATTTCAATTTCGACGCGCGGCAGGAAGTGCGATTGGAGAACGACCGACTCATGGCCTTGGTGGCCCCGAGCCGCGGCGGACAGCTTTTGGAACTCGACGTTCGCCACATTCCGCACAACTTGCTGGCCACGCTCGCCCGACGGCCCGAGGCCTATCACCAAAAAATCCTTGCCGGCGGGAACCAAGGCAACGGTCAAGTCGCGAGCATCCACGAACGGATCGTGTTCAAGCAACCCGATCTCGATCAGAGGCTGCAATATGACGACCACGCGCGAAAGAGTCTGGTCGACCTGTTTTATGACAACGATGCCACGCTCGACGCCGTTGTCGCGGGCACGGCCGCGCAACGGGGCGATTTCATCAACGGTCTGTACGAAGCGCGGATCCGCCGCAACCCCGACCGCATCCAGGTGCAGATGATTCGCGAAGGCATGGCCTGCGGCGCACCGGTTCGCATCACGAAGGGACTGACCCTCGATGCCGGCAGTTCGACCGTTCAGATCGCCTACCTGCTCGAGAACCTGCCGACCGACCGGCCGTTGCATTTCGCGGTCGAGTACAACTTCGCCGGCATGCCGTCGAACGCCTACGGGCGGAACTTTTTGGATATCGACGGCAATCTGCTCGGCCAACTCGGAACGAAACTCGATCTACACAACACGTTGGGTCTGGGGCTGACCGACGAATGGCTCAAGCTGAACGTCGGGCTGAAGATGTCGCGTCCGACCCATTTCTGGACCTTCCCGATCGAGACCGTCAGCCAATCGGAAGGCGGATTCGAACTGGTTCACCAGTCGGTGGTCGTCATGCCGCACTGGACGGTCGAGGCCGACAAGGAAGGGCGCTGGAGCGTCACCATGCAGATGTCGCTCGACACGCCTTGCGTCGAAAATCCTTCGTCGAAGGAAGCCGTCGCCGCGGCGCTGTGAGCCCCGGATTCCCACTCAGGCAGCCGTTACGGAAGGTTTACCTCGCGCAGGCACATGCCGTAACGGCTTCCTTCGGGGCTCGATTGGAAGACCACGTTGTTGTTTCCGTCGCGCGTGAAATTGGCCGAGTAGCACAGCCAGAAAGTCCGGCCGTCGGCCGAGATGAACTTCGTCGGGATATTGACGAAATAAGCCTGTGGGCCAAAATCCTTCAGGTAGGCGATCTGTACGGTCGAACTGCCGGCATCGAGGGTCAGTCCCTTCGTGATGCGAACCGGTGCGCCGCAGGCCATGCCTTCGCGAATCATCTGCACCTGGATGCGGTCGGGGTTGCGGCGGATC
>JAEWUR010000560.1 GCA_023397045.1 Planctomycetota bacterium | reverse complement strand
AGAGATGACAATGCACACAATAATAGGGCAATATGATCAATGCTGTTTTTTGAACCCATGATAGGCATCAACTCGCTCGGTCTATGGTATTAGAAGTTGCCGATGATTTGTCCGTCCCAGCGGTCTCCAAGCTTCTGGTAGGTTTCATAGTCGATATTGTCGCTGATGAATTGCGTCGAGCCGTCGCACAGGACGAATCCGGCTCCGCCCGGGTGTTTGGACTTGAATCCCACGGACGTCCCCCACGACGACTCATTGCGACACGAACTTGGATTGGTGTCATATCCGGGTTCGTCGGGACACGTGACATAATTGATCGGCGCGGTTGTCATCGTCCATAGTGCGTTGATGTGCATCCAGCCGTCTCTCGCGCCCTGGTTGCACTCGGGTAGAATCTCGCCCATGGCAATCGTGTTCGAGGTGCCGTCGGGAATATCGGCAAACGAAGCCGACCAGAAGGTGCTTGCGAACGGGCCGGAAATACGATTGGCCGCCATCGAGTCACCATGACGGGCCAACGTGGGTGAAGTGTGCCACATGCCGCCGCCCAAATCGCAAGGGGCCATGGATCGCGCGTTTCCCACACTCATACCATAATACGACAGAGCTCCTTCGCGCCCATCCGATCCCCCGCCAGGCCAAAACTTCTTGTCCGCGCTGGGACAGAGAAAAGCGCCTACGACCTCCTTATATACGGGTAAGGTATTCGTGGGTGGGTCCAAGAAACTGTTCACTTCGGGATTAACATTGAAGACGACCCTGTCGAAGATTGCCTGCTGTTCGATGAAAGGCAGGACACGAATAAGATATCCGCCCTTATATTCATCCGCCAGGTAAGGACTTCCGCCGAAAACCCAATTCGGCGCGCCATTTGGAGGAAACACACCGTTCTGATCGGCATAGAGATGGATTGCCAAACCGAGTTGCTTGAGATTATTTTGACACTGCATGCGTCGGGCCGCCTCACGCGCCGCCTGCACCGCCGGCAGCAGCAAGGCAATCAAGATGCCGATGATCGTAATTACCACGAGCAATTCCACGAGGGTGAATCCCGCGGAGCGGCGATTGCCAATTTTCAGTTGATGACTGGTGTAACGCATCGGAGACTCCCCACTATTTATGATACCCTATTCAGTATTGTTATTCAAAAGAATTGTTTTGGACCGCTTTTTTACGGCGGAAAGCTGCATAGGCTAACAGGCCCGTCAGCAGCAACAGATATTGGCTGGGTTCCGGCACCGTATACGCAATTAATGCGGCGTGGTTCCGAAGATTGTCCAAACGCTCGGTGAGGAATGAATCACTTCCGTAAGGCGTCAATATGCCCGCCGCTTCGTTGCACATTTCTGCGAGCATCGTGAGGTCGGTGCCATACGGGAAGCCCGTCCCGCCAACCCTATTTCGTAACGCAGCGGCGTCGGCCTCAATCTCCTCCAACGGTTGCAGCAGGGCCACAAATCTCCCAACGTTGGCAAAATGCTCCTCGATGCGCAGCTTCGCGGCCAACGACTGCCCTTCGATCTCTTGCAGCAAGTTATCCAATCCGTCGGCGCGTGAAACAATCACCCGGCCCGACTCGGCCGGCAACGTGAGTGTAATCTGACCGTCGACAATTGCTATTTCGTCCATATCGAACAGTTCCATCACGGAGGCATCCAACGATGGAGGCACCGGCAGTTGGACCTCGACAGGCTCGCTCGAATAGTTGGTCACGATCAATGCGTTCTCAAACTGCTGGTAGGCGATGCTGTCAGTCTGGACGAGCTCCGAAATGGGATCGCCAGAGTCGACGCGGTATAAACGACGCAGCGTGTCCCGACACCATCCCTCGCCCGTCCACTGGTCGAATCCGGCCAATTTGGCCCACGTATAGGCGTAGAAAGCGTAGCTTCCCTGGTTATCCACGCCGGGAAGGTAGGTGAACGGGGCAACCGAAGGACTCTGTGTGGTCAGCGACACCCTGTCCAGAAGCTCGTTGAACGTGTACGGAAGATAGCGAAGCGTTTCGTCCTTCGGTCCCTCCGGCTCCCCATCATAATTATGGCGCCACATGAAGTTTTCCCACATCATGCAATCCCCGGCGGATGCATACTGAGTAAACGCGACGTCCGGCGTGCCTGCATTCAGCAACACAATGCGATCTTGGCCGTAACTCTTCACCACGTTGGCGACGGCGTCTAACGCAATTCTGTGGCACTCGGCGTTGGTCTTTGTGGGCCAATCGTGGCTATGAAAGTTCCAGTCGGTGGGTCCTCCCCAACACTCGAGCGACGGGTGGTTGTTGTCGATGAATACGCCGTCGGCGCCCATGTCCATCAAGTTCCGCACGCCTTGCGCATAGGCATCGATCAGACTCTGATGGTTGCAACACGATTCCATCAGGTAGGGAGGATAGTTGGGATCATTGAATGGATGGCTAGGCTCTCCATCGGATCGGATCAAAACCCAATCGGGATGGTTCTTTGCAACGATGTCGACCTCTTTCCAAAACGGTTGTTGCGACAGCGGAAGCCCATTGTCGTCGATGGGGTCACCCTGACTGGGGTCGAGCACCTTGTAGCACGAAATGTACGGAAGAACCTTGATGCCCCATCGGTGGGCTTCATCGAAGTTCTCTTGCGTTTCCAGCATGTGGCTAAGCGCCGTTATGCCGCCGCTGGCGAGTTCCTGGAGCGTCATGCCGGAGGTTTTGCAGCAATAACGCTCCTGGCTCATGCTCCATGTTTGCCCGACGGCCATGCCTGGCAGCATCGCCGCCAACATGCAAGCTCGAGAAAGAACGACGAAGGGCAACCGTTTCATCTTGGCACTCCAGTAC
>JAEWUR010000495.1 GCA_023397045.1 Planctomycetota bacterium | reverse complement strand
ACACTCGCGACACACAGGCCGCCTTGAGTCGAGCCGCGGCCGCGCTTCGCGTACCGCCTGCCGAGGTCGGCGACCGCGTCGAGGCACTGGTCAAGGAAGTCCGTCAGTTGAAGAAACAGTCGGCCGCCGGACCGAAGGGCGGACCGACCGTCGATCAACTGATTGCCGAGGCAACGGTCGTCAACGGCGTCAAGGTGATCGTCGCCGAAGTCGGCGGCGGGCCGAACGACCTCCGACAGATGATCGACCAGTTGCGACGCAAGGCCGCGCCGGTCGCCGTGCTGCTTGCCAATGCTGAGGAAGAGGCCCAGAAAGTCATGCTGATCGCTGGGCTCAGTCGCGATCTGGTCGAACGTGGCCTCGACGCCGTGAAGTGGATCAAAGCCGCGTCGGCCGTCGTCAACGGCGGAGGCGGCGGACGCCCCGACATGGCCCAAGCCGGCGGCAAACTGCCCGACAAATTGCCGGAAGCGCTAACCGTTGCTCGCACCGAAGTTGAAAAGATGCTGAAGAAATAGGCCGCGTTTTTTTTTAACGGGAGGGAACGGAGGTCTCTGGGCTCCGTTCTCCTTCCTCTATGCTAGCACTTCGACGTGAATATCCGGGAAGCGTTGCAGCCGAGTGTCGTGTGTCAGAAAAAGCTCGCAACGGTTCTCAATGGCTGCGGCCAAGTGTAAGGAATCCATCGGTCGAAAATTGTGCCGGGCTCGAATAACAGAGGCTAGCCGACAGGTCAAATCCGTTATGGGCGCCACGTCCACGTCTTCAGAATCAAAATAGCCGTCATAGGCTGCAAGTGTGATCGCATCGTTCATTCGAAACGGACGAACACTGCATTCCATCTGCACCAAGCCACTGGCCAGCAACCGTTGCTCTTGGGCAATTAGGTCTTCGATTCGCTTCGTGACCAGGGCTCCGAAATGCGGCGTTTGTTCGATCAGATAGATGATAATGTTGGAATCGAGAAACACCGACACGATCATTTCTCCATTTTTCCAGATCGTAGTCGCGGAATCGACTCGATATCTTGCATCCGCTGTTCATCCTCATCTCGCATGCCGTTGATCTCGGCGTCGATTTCGTCGGCCGTTCGTCCGACGATGCCTTGGGATTCGCGAGCAATCCTGATTTCCCGCAGCACCTGAAGAGTGGCTTTGCGAGGTCGCACAGGGATGGTTTGCACGGTCACGGCCACCGGTCCCGGTGGAAGATCAACTTTTTCTTCAACGCGCAAGGTCCCGTCCGGCTGTACCTGACCGTGAAGGATCAAGGATGTCGTATTCATAAGATTGGTTCCGTTCTGCGAAAAGGTGCCCCCCAATTATACTGCGCTGTGGGTGGTTGTTCCAGCCCGCATTTCTACGTATCAGCGATCATCGCGTCGAGTTCTTCGACAAGTTTGGCGATGACTTCGTCGTAGGGAAATGCGCCGAGCGGCGTGCCGCCGCGTTTGAGATTCACGCTGCTCGGGCCGCACCATAGCCCGAGATCGGCATGGTCGGTCTCGCCGGGACCGTTCACGCGACACCCCATCACGGCAATCGTGATCGGATACTTGGCCGCATAGCGAGTGGCCTCGCGAACCCGCTCGGCCAGTTCGACGAACGCTTCGTTCTGCACGCGCGAACAACTTGGACAACTAATGATGTTCAGCCCAACGGTCGACCGTTGCTCGGCCGCCAGAAACCGGCCGGCCGCGACGTCCGCAAGGATTTGTTGGCCCGCCTCGATCTCCTCGAACTTTCGCATCACAGGCACGGTCAGCGACACGCGGATCGTATCGCCGATTCCCTCGGCCAACAGCGGCTCGAAGGCAAGCCGCGTCTTGAAAACGCCTTCCGGCGGCATTCCCGCCTCGGTGACGCCGAGATGCAACGGGACATCAGGCCGCTGGGCCGCAAATCGCCGATTCACCTCGACCACCTTGGCCGGATCGGAGTCCTTCAGCGAAACGCAATAGCGCGTAAAGCCAAGCCGGTCGAGCAGTTCGCAATGCTCCAGCGCGCTTTCGAGCATCGGACGCAACGGGTCAGCAGCCCTCACCCCTTGCCCCTCTCCCAAAGGGAGAGGGGACTTTTCGTTCGGCCCCTCTCCCATCGGCCCGATCGTCTTGGTCGGATCGACCGATCCACAATTCACGCCGACGCGCAAGGCACAATCGTGTTGGCCGGCCACGTCGACGAGGAATCGGACTTTGTCCTGCCAAGGACGATTCGGCTCGTGATGAAAAAGATGGCCGGGATTGTAGCGGATCTTGTCGACCCAGGGCGCCACATCGGCCGCCAGACGGTAGTTCTCCTGCAGATCGACCGAGAGGTTGGCTGTCGTGCGGCGACGAATCTCGGCCAATGCCTCACCGTCGCGCGGCGTATCGACGGCCACGCGCACAATGCCGGCCCCGGCGGCGGCAAGCTGCTCGATCTGCGCGACGGTCGCCTCGACGTCCGAGGTTTTCGTGGCGCACATGCTCTGCACGACAATCGGTCGACCGCCGCCAATCGTGACCGAGCCGATGTTGACCGAACGAGTTACGCGGCGAGGTGATGGAGTATGAAGCGTGTTCGATGATGGCATTTTTCAAGGGTTGCTGAAGGAATAATCACCCTCCAACAGATTAACCCGAAGCACCGGCTGGAAAAAGGGGAATGCGCCGAAAGCGGCTCATTTTTGCCTGGATTTTCTGTCAAAACGTCAACTCAGGAAATGCCGGTTTTGCAGCGGGGGACTACAGAAACCAGGCAGGATCTGCCGATAAAAACGACATTGCGGGCATGTTCCGCTGGGGGTGCCGCTATGGATTAACCCCGACGGGGTATGTGAGAAAATCGCCCCTATCCGTCAATGATTCCGTAACCGGCACTAGTGGGATTCCAACCGGCCGACGACGGGTGGGCGAGCAACTGTCCGATAAGAACAGCAGGCGGGTTGAAGAGCGACTGAACTGGTACCGTCCTTCGATCGGAGGGCGATCGATGCTGCGTCAGGAGAGAGTCCACGTGAATCAAGACATTAACGTGCTGGCACTGGTGAAGGGCGCCGAGCGATACGTCTTCCTGTATGACGACGCAAGCCGTGCGGAGACGTTGCGGACGCTGGGACGATACGCCTCGAACCCCGAATTGAGTTTCTCGTGGTACGACGCCGCGGTGCTGAGCCAGAAAATCCGCCAGGACAGCCACAAGTTCGTCTCGAACCCGCGATTCGCGGTCCCGCTCCCAACCGACATGGACGAGTATTGCTAAAACGGGGATTAGGGATTAGAGATTAGGGATTCGAGGAGATCAACAATCCAACCCCTGATCCCAAGTCCCTGGTCCCTAATCCCTCAGTCTCCATGCATTCCGCCGTCGCCCGCTTCTTGCAGTATCTGGCCGTCGAGCGTAATTCCTCGCCCCTGACGGTCAAAAGCTATCGCGAAGACCTGTCGACGGCGATCGAGTACCTCTCGCAGATTCACGGAGGACGGCCGCCTGCCCCGGGCAATATCACGGTGCTCGACCTTCGCGGATATTTGGCGGCCCTGACCGAATCGGGCTACGCCAAGACGACCATCGCCCGGCACTTGGCGTCGCTCCGCGGTTTCTTTCGCTTTGGACAGCGAGAAGGTTGGGCCAAGACGAATCCGGCCAAGCCGCTGCGCAATCCGCGAAAAAGCCGAACGCTGCCGCACTTTCTCTCGTCCGAAGAACTCAACACGCTTTTCGACAAACCGCCGACCGACAAGACGATGGGATTGCGCGATCGGGCGATCTTGGAGACGATGTATTCGGCCGGCCTCCGCGTCAGCGAAGTCGTGGGGTTGGACGATGCCGACATCGACTTCGAGGCGGGCGTGCTGCGAATCCGAGGCAAAGGCCGCCGCGAACGATTGGCGCCCGTCGGATCGTTCGCCGTCGAGGCCATCGGGAACTGGCTTTCCGTACGCAAATCGGTTACACAGAAGGCACACGCCAAAAAGAATGACGAAGGCGGAATGGTGAAGGATGAATCGACCAAGGCAGGCCGTGACATTCATCATTCATCAATCACCATTCATCATTCCTCTCCTTCTCCCGTGTTCGTCAACAAATACGGGCGGCGCCTCACGACACGAAGCGTCGCCCGCATGCTCGAAAAATATCTACGCGCCACCGGCCTGGACCGCCGCACCACTCCGCACTCGCTTCGCCACAGTTTCGCCACACACCTGTTGGACCGAGGCGCGGATATTCGCAGCGTACAGGAACTCCTAGGCCACAAAAGCCTGGTTACGACGCAAATCTATACGCACGTCAGCACCGCCGCGCTGCGGCAGGTCTACGAGCGCGCTCACCCGAGGGCCAAATAGCAGGGGGCTAGGGACTAGGGGCCAGGGACTAGATCGTGCGATTCTAATCCCTAATCTCTAATCCCTAATCCCTCCTCTTGCTACACCAGCCCCTTACGCACGGCCCAAACGGCCGCTTGCGTGCGATCGCTCACCGCGATCTTGCGCAAAATGTTTTGTACGTGCTCTTTGACCGTTTCGACGCTGATTTCGAGCGACTTGCCGATCTCTTTGTTGCTCAGGCCGAGAGCCACGTGACGAAGCACTTGCGTCTCGCGCTGGGTCAAAGGAACGTCGTCGTCGTCGATCACTTGACGGACCTTCATCGCGCCGGCAATCTTCTTCAACTCGCCGCTGCGGCTGGGCGATTCGCCTGCGGCCGCGGCCGTAATCGTCGCGATCATGTCGTCGCGCGACGAACCCTTCAGCACGTAATCGCTGGCTCCGAGCGCGACGGCTCGGGCGATATACGTCGGGTTGTCGTAGGTCGACAGCATCACGACCTTGCTTTCGGGCACCTTGGCTCGCAGTTTTTCCAGCGTCGACAACCCGTCGCCGTCGGGCATGCGGATGTCGAGCAGGATGACGTCGGGCAGGTCCTTCTGGGCGAGCCGCAGCGCGTCTTTGCCATTGGCGGCCTCGCCAATGATCTCGATCTCGGTTCCGGCCAGCAGGCTGGCCAAGCCGGTGCGAATGACTTCGTGGTCATCGCAAATCAACAATCGGATACTCATAACAATCTCCAGAATGTGTGGCGATAGATACCCGTCCAATGGATTAACTATACCACAATCCTAATCCACTATTGGGCAGGATGTAATACCCCGAAGCAGTCAATTCACCCCCCCGACTCAGCGGGATAAGCCTTTGAAATCGCACCAAGTAGTGGGGGACTGTGGAATTGCGGAACATGGAGGAATTCCGCCGAATTCCCCGCATTTTTCGCTCGTTGGGGGGAATGTTTGAAAAACAGAAGAGGCCGCCGCACTCCTCTCATCTTGCCCATGTTGACTTTATCAAACCTGTAACGTAGATATTTGGCGACGGGAGTTTTTCACGCAATTTTGCGAGTTGACTTAATACAACCCGAAATTTCGAACCAGACTGTTGGTCTGAACGCAAGAAATAGGACCTCGCCATGAAATCGAACGGGACCATTCTTCTGGTCGACGACGATCGCCACCTGCTCGCCTCGATGGGCGATTGGCTCCGCGAACAAGGCTACAACGTCGACGCTGCGTCGAGTCTGGCCGAAGGCGCGGCGGCGGTCGATCGGAAGACCTACCAGCTCGCGCTGGTCGACATCCGGTTGGGCGACGGCGATGGTTTCGATCTGCTGGCGCGTTGCCGGAAGAAATGTCCCGACACGGCGGTCATCATGATCACCGGCTACGGCACCGTCGAGGCGGCCATCGATGCCATTCGCCTCGGCGCGTTCGATTTCCTCACGAAACCGCTGATCGACGAAGAACTGTTGATGGCCATCGAGCGGGCGCTGAACCAACAGAAGGTCATCGACGAAAATAAGACGCTGAAGGCGCAACTCGACTTGCGATTCGGCATGGAGAATATCGTCGGTCACGACCATCGCATGAAGAAGATCTTCGACGTGGTCGATGCCGTGGCCGACACGCGCGCCACGGTGCTGATCACCGGCGAGAGCGGCACGGGCAAGTCCCTGATCGCCCGGGCCATCCACCGCCATAGCGGCCGTCGCGACAAACCCTTCGTCGAGGTTGCTTGCGGCGCGCTGCCCGAGACATTGCTCGAAAGCGAACTCTTCGGCCACGTAGCCGGGGCGTTTACCGGTGCGATCGGCGAGAAGCGAGGCAAGTTCATGCTGGCCGACCAGGGCACCATCTTCCTCGACGAAATCAGCACGGCGAGCCCCGCCATGCAGGTGAAACTGCTGCGGATTCTACAGGATTTGGAGTTCGAGCAGGTCGGCGGCACGAAGACCTATCGCGTCGACACCCGAGTGATCTTGGCCACGAACGACGACCTAGGCCGCATGGTCGCCGAGGGAAAATTCCGCCAGGATCTCTACTATCGCATCAACGTGATCAACATCGAACTGCCGGCCTTACGCGAGCGGATCTCGGATATCCCGTTGTTGGCGGGACATTTTTTACAGCAGGTCTGCGAGGATTCGGGCAAGACGGTTCACGGTTTCACCGAGGACGCCATGTCGGCGTTGCAGCGCTATCGCTGGCCCGGCAACGTTCGCGAATTGCAGAACGTGATCGAACGGGCGGTCCTGCTCGGCAAGGAAAGCGTGATCGGCGTGGACGACCTGCCCCCGTCGCTGATGGCGGCCGGCGGCGTGAACGTCGAGCCGATCGCCGGACGCTCGCTGAAGGAAGCGCTCGAATCGCCCGAACGACAGATTATTCGCGAAGTGCTCGAAGCCAACAACTGGAACCGCAACGTGACGGCCGAAACGCTCGGCATCAACCGTACAACGTTGTACAAGAAGATGAAGCGTTTGGGCCTGGAAGACGTCGCCCTGGCGATGGGCCGCTAGTCTACGGCAGGATGTGGCCCATCTTGTCGCGTTTCGTCGCGATGTAC
>JAEWUR010000472.1 GCA_023397045.1 Planctomycetota bacterium | reverse complement strand
CCGTTCGAGAGCAGGCCAAACAGGAATCGATCCGCCGGATGGCCCAGACGATGTTCGAGCAACTCACCGAGATCATGCCGGAGTTGGCCAACATCGGCCCCTGGCACGTCGTCGGCAAACGGCGTCGTCTGAGCGAACTGGGCGTCGCCGCCCAACGCCGGCTGACCGAAGAGGTCTTCATCGACCGCGTGGAATAGTCCTGTTGCTAATCTATCCCCTTTACGTGCTTTCTCGCACGGTCTGGCGAGGCCCCAGGGCCCTTGCCATTTCTCGACCAACCGGCTAAGGTAGCCCTGAGGGAAAATGCCCCCTTTGGCCCGCATTTCTCACGACCGTAGGTTATGCTTCAGCATAACACATTGGCAGCCAACGTTTTGTTATGCTGAAGCATAACCTACAGCCTGTCGGCATTTCGGCCTGTGTGGTGAGAAATGCGGGTAAGCGGCATCCACGTTCTCTGGGAACACTCCGGCAAAAAAACCAAGAAGTTTTCCTGACACCGCATCAAAACCGCGAGGAATTGCCATGTCGATCCATCTGCAACGGGAAATCGATCGGGTCAAGAAGAGCATCCTTGCCCTTTGCGCCATCGTCGAGGACCAGGTGCAGATGGCGGTTCGCGCGCTGTTGGAACGCGACGGCGAGTTGGCCCAAAATGTCGAGCAGCGCGACGCCGAGATCGACCAGCGCGAGGTCGAGATCGAAGAGGAATGCCTGAAGATCCTCGCACTGCACCAACCGGTGGCCATCGACCTGCGATTTATCGTCGCGGCGCTGAAGATCAACAACGACCTGGAGCGGATCGGCGACATGGCGGTCAACATCGCGCGCAAGGCCGGCGTGGTGGCCGACGAGCCCGAGATGGCAATGCCGTTCGACATCGCCGGGATGTGGAAGAAGACGCAATCGATGCTCCGCGACAGCATCGATGCGTTGATGAACATGGACGGCGCGAAGGCCGGCGAGGTCTGCCGCCGCGACGACGAAGTCGATCAGATCAAGCGCGACATCCGCATTGCCGTCGAGGACGAGATTCGCCGCAATCCGCAGCACGTCCGCCCGCTGATGCGCGTCCTGGCCGTCTCGCGAAACCTCGAACGCATCGCCGACTGTGCAACCAATATCGCCGAGGACGTCATCTACATGTCCGAAGGCCGAATCATACGACATGGGAACAAAGACTAATGGCTGACAAAACGATGGAACAACTCGCGATCAACACGATTCGCACGCTTTCAATGGACGGCGTTCAGGCCGCCAACAGCGGTCATCCCGGCACGCCGATGGCGCTGGCCCCGGCGGCCTATGTGCTATTCAATGAGGTCCTCTCGTTCGATCCGGCCCAACCGGCTTGGCCGAACCGCGATCGGTTCGTATTGTCGTGTGGGCATGCCTCGATGCTGTTGTATTCCGTGCTGCATCTGGCCGGCGTGAAACAGTTGGGCAAAGACGGACAAGCAACCGCCGAGCCGGCCGTGACGTTGGACGACCTGCGACAATTCCGCCAGTTGAACAGCCGATGCCCCGGCCATCCCGAATACGGCCACACGAGCGGCGTCGAGACGACCACCGGGCCGTTGGGCCAAGGCGTCGCGAACAGCGTCGGCATGGCGATCGCCTCGCGATGGCTGGCCTCCCGATATAACCAGCCCGGCTTCGATCTGTTCGACTTCAACGTCTATGCTCTCTGCGGCGACGGCGACATGATGGAAGGCGTCAGCGGCGAGGCCGCCTCGCTGGCCGGCCATCTGAAACTGTCGAACCTCTGCTGGATCTACGACGACAACAACATCACGATCGAGGGCCGCACGTCGCTGAGTTTCAGCGAAAACGTGGCCGAGCGTTTCGCCGGTTACGGTTGGAACGTGGTCGAGTTGCCCGACGTGAACGACCTGCCCGGGCTGCGCAAGGCCATCGAGCAATTCCGGAAGACGGCCGATCGACCGACGCTGATCAAGGTTCGCAGCATCATCGGCTTCGGCGCGCCGAACAAGGCCGACAGTCACGACGCGCACGGCGCTCCGCTGGGCGACGAAGAAATCCGCCTGACCAAGGCCGCCTACGGCTGGCCGGAAAACGAGAAGTTTCTGGTGCCGGCCGAAGTGGTTGCCCATTTCCGCAACGGAATCGGCGCACGCGGCCAAAAACTCTACTCGGCCTGGAAGTCGCTCTTCGCGAAATACCAAAAAGAACATCCCGGCTTGGCAGCCGAGTTGCAGCAGATCGAGCGCCAGGAATTGCCCTCCGGCTGGGACGCCGACATCCCGACGTTTCCCACCGACGCCAAGGGTATGGCCAGCCGCTCGTCGTCGGGCAAGGTGCTCAACCTGGTTGCGAAGAACATTCCGTGGCTGCTCGGCGGTTCGGCCGACTTGGCCCCGTCGAACAATTCCCGGCTGACGTTCGACAACGTCGGCGATTTTCAGGCCGACAACTTCGCCGGACGAAACTTCCACTTTGGAATCCGCGAACACGCGATGGGCTCGATCTGCAACGGCATGAGCCTTTGCGGACTCAAGTCCTACGGGGCGACATTCTTCGTTTTCACCGACTATATGCGTCCGCCGATCCGCTTGGCGGCTCTGATGGGCTTGCCGGTCTTCTACATCTTCACGCACGATTCGATCGGCGTGGGCGAAGACGGCCCGACGCATCAACCGATCGAACACCTCGCGGCGTTGCGATCGATCCCCAACTTGCTGGTCATCCGGCCGTGCGACGCCAACGAAGTGGCCGAGGCCTATCGAACGGTTCTGCCGCTGAAAAAACAACCAGCCGCGTTGGTGCTCACCCGGCAGAATCTGCCGACGCTCGACCGAGAGAAATACGCTCCGGCGTCCGGTCTGCAGCGCGGCGGCTACGTACTGGCCGACGCCGCCGACGGCAAGCCCGACGTGATCCTCATCGGCACGGGCAGCGAAGTGTCGATATGCGTGGCGGCCTATGAAAAACTGACGGCCGAAGGCGTCAAGGCTCGCGTCGTCAGCATGCCCTGCTGGGAATTGTTCGATGCCCAGCCGGCCGAGTACCAGGATTCCGTCCTGCCGCCCGATGTCCATCGTCGACTGGCCGTCGAACTGGGCATTCAACAAGGTTGGGAGCGCTACATCGGCCGCTGCGGGCGTTTCGTCGGCATGCATGGCTTCGGCGCGTCGGCCCCGGTCGGCGTCCTGCTGAAACACTACGGCATCACCGCCGACAACGTGGCCGACACGGCAAAAAAAATGCTAGCGTAGCGTCTCACTCAGACGGTGGCTTGTGGGTGCCATGCTTGCTAAGCGAGCGTAGCGAGACAGCAAGCATGTTCACTGTAATTCCATGCCCACGACAAACGTGGGCATGGCACCCGCGAAAAAAATGCTAACCGAGTGCCGGTAGGTCGTCCCAGGGCGGACGCCACATCGGAACGCTGGGAAATAGCACTCGGCCCGTTTCGCGCGCGAGCGAGGTCGAGCATTCGAGTCGACCGGCGACCATCGCCTCGTCCCAATCGAGCTGCCCCAGCACAAGCAGCGCGAGATCGGACATGTTCAGTTGCAGATAG
>JAEWUR010000469.1 GCA_023397045.1 Planctomycetota bacterium | reverse complement strand
ATTTTCGGTTGGCAAGATGCCATGCTGGAGAAACTTCATCTCGATCGACACGCGGCCACCTATGAACGTGTCGTCTATTTAGACCGCGACGTAGTTGTTCGAGCGGATTGCCCGAGCCTATTCGACTTGGTGCCCGAAGACCACATTGGTGCCGTGGCTTCGGAGCAGGAGGGTCACAATCTCTTGTTCCACATTGAGCCCAAAATGGATCCGATTTGTCGGCTCATTGGCGTGTCGATGGATTATGCCACCGAGTACATCAATTCCGGCGTTTTGGTGTTCAAACCCCATCTTCATCAGCCAGCCTTTGAAGCAGCTCGTTGCCTTCATGGCATTTCGCCCGAGCGGTCCTGGGAGGTCTATGACCAAGGTTGCATGGGGCTCGGAATCAAATGGTCCGGGACATCGTTGCATCTGCTGCCGCCCGATTTCAACCGTTGCGGCGAAAGATTGTGGGATCGCTGGACGCCGAAGATGGATTCGTACATTTGGCATTTTTGTGGAAAAAAGACTTGGGGAGCGATGCAGGACACACGATGGGAGGAGGTGAGCTGAGATGGTGAAACCGAATATGCATTGACTCGAATTGGATATAACCTATACCTGTGGTCTAAACTGCATCAACTGCAATCGAATGACTGGTATCGCTCCCGGACGGCCTGACGAAGACATGACCGTCGAGCAGGTCGAGAAGCTACTCGCCGATTCGGTTCGCCTGAAATATCCGTGGCGGGCGATGTTCCTGGTTGGCGGCGAGCCAACCACACATCCTGATTTGGACGCCATTATCAGCCGGATCGGCGAGTACCGGGCCAAAGAAAACCCCGAAATGAGTTTGACAATAGCGACGCATGGTTTCGGTGAACATACCAATAGGCAGTTGGTAGAACTTCGCACTGCGTTTCCCTTTCTGCAATTCCTAAACTCCCACAAGACCGGCCCGATACACCACGACTTCATTTGTCCCTGTGTCGCACCGTGCGATATTGATAGTGAATGGTGTACTCAACATCGTTTCGAAGGTTGCAGCGTTTCCGGTCATTGTGGCATAAGCGTAAACCGTCGCGGGTTTTATCCATGTGCCGTTGCCGGGGCCATCGACCGAATCTTCGGACTCAACCAAGCCATCAAATGCTTGGATGACGTCTCGGAGGCTGCCATGGCTGAGAAGTTTCAAGTTTTTTGTCAGCTGTGTGGCTACTATTGGCCAATCCGGGAGAGTAGCCGGACCTTGATGTCGCCGGTGTGGCGGGCCGCCATCGAGAGCTATGGTGCAAGGACATGCACCGTAGTTTCCGAGGTGTGATGCAAAGGCAAGGGTATCGCTCTTGCGGCCACCAGGATATAATCGTGCCCAGCCCTAGCCAAGATTTCCGTGACGTCCTATGAAGCAAGTTGAATCCTTCCTTCCCGATGGCTCCAGGCCGAACAAGAAACGCGTTGGCGAGCAGCCGATTTGTTCCGAACGGCGCATCAAGCTGATCGATCCGATCTGGCGTTTCGGGCGCGTCCCAGGTTGTTTTTGGAATGAACTGGAAAACCGCCGCGACTATCTATTGTGGTTGGGGCAAAAGCTCCGTTTCCGTCGCATGAAACATTGGTACCGCCTAACCCATGCCGACATCCTCAGTCATGGTGGTGGTGGGCTCGCCAACGTTTATTGGCATGGCTCGCCGGTCTGCGCCGTGAAGGAGTGTTTTCCTGAGTACGACTGGCAAGAGTGGCTGTTTATTCAAGTTCCGGCCGGATTCTACGATGACCTGCAGAACAACCGTCGCTATATGGCGTGGCTGGGTACGCAACTGGGCTTTCGGAAGATCGATGACTGGTATCGCGTCACGACGGCCGACTTCCAGAAGCATCGCGGTGGCGCGTGTTTGATGGATCATCGCAGCTCAGCGTCCCAATTTGTGGCGGCGTGTTACCCGGAGTACGATTGGAAGCCGTGGCTGTTCGAGAGAGCGCCCAACGGTTTTTGGAAAAACCGCAAGACGTGCCGACAATACTTGAAATGGCTCGGAGAGCGGCTCGGATACAAACGGCTGGACGACTGGTACAATGTGAAGCTATCGGACTTCCTGGGGAACCAGGGCCTGCAACTTACCAAGCGGCATATCGGTTCGGTTGCTTCCATCGTGATGACGCTGATTCCACGGCGCGAGTGGCACGAGTGGAAGTTCACCCGGGTGCCACCGGGTTTTTGGAAGGATCCGAAAAACATCCGACGATACGTCGAATGGCTAGGACGGCAACTTCGGTGCCGGCACCCGCACGATTGGCTCAGCGTGCGCCGAGCCGACTTCATCGCCAAATATGGTGGAAGCCTGCTGGGCGAATATCGGTCGCATTGGAGCGTGTTGAAGATCCGTTATCCGCGCGAGCATTGGCCGAAGCCACGAAAACTCTGCATGCACGGCCCAAAAAAAGGCACACCCGGCCGAAATGGCCGGGCATGCGTTCGGGAAAGAGAAGAATCCTTCTCAGTCTAAGCGTGACGTGCTGCGCTCGGCTGAACGCGTTTCTGCACGTCGGTTTCCAGAACGCCAAAGGTTGCCTCGTGACGTTGGATCGTCAGGTGCAGGGCCTGGAGCATCCGCTTGGCCGTATAGAAGTTCGTGATGATCCGCTGCGCGACGGGAATCGGCTCGGTCGGTACGCCAAAAGGCTGCGGATTCAGTCCAAAATCGATGATCAATTCTTCCGGCGTGCCGGTGACGCGGCAGAAATTGGCGTAGCACGCCAGTACCTTCGAGTCATCGATCGCGATCTGCTGGCGAGCGGGCTGAGCCGGTGCGGCTGGCGGATTGGGTTGGGCGTTGTCGGTGTCATTTTTTTCAGGCAGATCTGCCATGAAGAAGTTCCTCAAGGTTGAGTCGATTAAAAAAATGCCGAAAGATCTGAAGCGGTCATGCATTCGAAAAAAAATCTTTCGGTCGGCTCATGATATTTTGTGAAAGAGTCTTTGGGAAGACTCACCGCTTGCATGCTCCTCCGAAATATGTCCAAGTATTTTGTCAGCCGAGCGTGATAAATATGTTCTTTCGCTCGCAATAATCGAGAGAACGAGCATCACACAGTCGTGCAGACGCGTCGTGAACGACCAACGCGATTCAAATCGCAACATGCAGGCGACAGATGGTAGTTACCCTACTGAAGAAGAGGGCTGCTTCTCTATTGTGAAGTCGCTTCGGCGATCATCTCGCACGTGGACGCGAATGCAGAGACCGTTCGTGCGTCAAATTCGTTGACAGTAATTACCACGTTTGATATCTTACCCACGAGGAATTTTCGGTAGCACCCTCAGGCTTCGTTGTCTTGGTCGGCCTGTCGAGCAGGGCAACTCCTGCGGCATCAGATTGAGTGACGATCGCTTTCCCTCGAAAGGAATTTGTCATGGGCGTTTTTTCCAAGCTTCTGGGACGGCAACGCAAACAGAAGAAATGCTGTTCGCATCGCAAGGGCATCGGCAAACAACTGCCGTGCAACTTGCGGCCGCATCGCCTGATGCTGGAACCTCTCGAATGCCGCAATCTGCTGACAGTGCTGTTCTTTGATCCGGATTGCAGTTCCACCGGCAATAATTATACCGACGGCACAAACATGGGCGGATCCGGCAATTGGATGACGCCCGACGCCTGGGTCGACGGTGCAGGCAATCGATATACGTGGAACAATTCGAACGGTGATACAGCCAGGTTCCTCGGCGGTTCCGGTGCGATGTCGGTCAATTTGGATTCCACCATTTCCGCCTATGGAATCATTGTTGACACGGCTGGCTACACGCTGGGCGGCAACGCCCTGACGCTCACTGGTAACGGAACAAGCACCACGATCGACGCCAACGAGTCAGCCACCATCAGTTCCGCGATCGTCGCGGGTTCGAACCAAGTGATCGATGTTTCTTCAGGTCAATCACTTGTGACGAACGGCACAATCTCTGGCAGCAGCATGAGTCTCACGAAAACCGGCGGCGGTATGCTGGTTCTGAATGCTGCAAATACGTATTCAGGCAATACGATAATTAGTGCTGGAACAGCAAGGGTTGGTTTGGTTGGTGCTATTCCGCATGGCTCCGGTTATGGCAATGTTACCGTCAACGGCACACTAGATCTCAATGGCATCAATACGACGATCAATGGTCTATCCGGCTCCAGTTCCGGCACAGTGACCTCTGGTGTAATGGGCAACGTTACCTTGACCGTGGGCGACAATAATCAAGGCGGGTCCATTTATGGTTCGATCCAGGATGGATCTGGTACCGTCGCCCTAGTGAAGACCGGGACGGGCATGCAGGAAGTTCTCGGCACCAACACCTATAGCGGCGGCACAACGATTAATAATGGTGGAGTTCGAATCCTGCGATCCACCGGATTTGGGTCCGGAACGTTAACGATCAATACCGGCGGATATGTCCAACTACAGGGTGCATATTCGGTAGGCAACGACCTAATACTTAATGGCGGAATGTTGAGAAATAGCATCTATGGTGCCGCCAATGATGTTGTCTGGACCGGTGACATTGAGCTGACCGCCGATTCAACGATTGCTGGCGGATATGGTTCGTTGACGATCGACACCGATGCCACGATTGAACTGAATGACAATCTTCTGAAAGTATGGTGCCTCCCGTCGGATTCTATGCTCGACATCCAGGGGCAAATCGTGGGAGAAGGCGGAGTATATCAATATAACACAACTGGCCCGGTGATGCTGAGTAATCCCAACAACAGTTACCAGGGAGGGACCAACATCACGAAGGGCAGGATGATCGTTGGCTCGCAGGGAGCCATTCCGCATGGCGTGAACGCGGGAAATGTGGCGGTTGCTACCGGGGCCACGCTGGATCTTAATGGCATCGACACGACGATTAACGGGTTGTCCGGCTACGGCACAGTGACCTCTGGTGTATCGGGTAACGTTACCTTGACGGTCGGTGAAAATAGCCAAACGAGCACGTTCTCCGGCCTGATCGAAAATGGTTCTGGCGCAGTTGCGTTGACCAAAGTTGGCAGCGGCGAGTTAACGCTCACCAGCAACAATACCTACACGGGCCTAACCACTCTTGGTCAAGGTGTGTTGCAACTTGGGCCGAACGCCCAAGGTCCCGTGTTGACTGGTGGCGGAATTGATATCCAGGATGGGCAATTGGTCTTGAATTATACGGGGACGTCGAGCCCAGCCTCGTCGGTAGAGACACTTCTGGCGAATAGCTATGCGACAGGCTTTTCTTCTGGACAGATTCTTAGCTCAACAGCAAACACTCAAGTTGGTTTGGGTTGGGTCGATGATGGCACATCAAGCATGTTGACGATTGCGAGGGCGTTGGGCGGTGACACCAACCTGGACGGCACGGTTGCCTTCACAGATCTCGATGCTGCCTCGTCCCATTTCGGTCAGTCCGGTGTGTGGAGTGCGGGTGACTTCAATTATGACGGGCTGGTGAACCTTTCCGATCTGAACACGCTTCTGGCAAACTACAACCAAAGCTTATCGCAATCATACACCTTCCCGGCGCTCACGCAGTTCTCTCTAGACGGCACCTTAAGTCCAACAACGGCCGCGGTCTTTGAACAGACCGCTGACGGCACGGGATTGCACGTGCAAGACACCGGACAGTCGGTGCAGTTGGCCGTCGGCTACGGGGAATCGCAAATCGGCGACAACTGCGTGATTACCGGCAATATCACGTTCGACAACACCGACACAGAACTCGGCTTTTTGGCACGAGCCAACGTTGGCTGGTCACACGGCTACGCCTTGTCGTTCGATCCGACCAACCGATATTTCAACTTAATCAAGATGGATCCGTCGCTGGTCACTGCCAGCCACCCGATGCCATTCGAAAATCTGGATAATTTTTGTATCCCCGTCGAAGATCTTCCCTCAGTTCAAGTAGGCGACACGTTCCAGATATCGTTTGCATTGAACGGGGATGTCTTGACCGGCCGTCTGTACAGTTCTACGGGCGAAAAACTGGCAGAGGTGTCTGCTGTCGATAGTAGTTTTTCGTCGGGGAGCGTCGGGACGTGGGGATGGCGTAAGGACGGTTCCCTGGAAGGGACATGGTCGGCAATGCGCATCAGCCCGGCGTTTCCATCCCTTTCGGCATACGCCTTGGAACAGCCGGCCGTCTTCGTCCAATCGAGCGACACGGGCACGGTCTACGCAAAGGCGGCATCCGCCTACACGCCTTGGGTGATCGGCTGTGGAGAATCCAGTGAAGGCGACAATTATGTTGTCTCAGGCCGCGTCGTCTATAACAACGATGACACCGAATTGGGCTTCATAGCACGCGCGAACATTCAGGAATCGCAAGGCTATGCCCTTTCGTTAGATCCGACGAACTCCTATTTCAACCTGATCAAAATCACATCGGCCACGACGTTTGAGAACCTGGATAACGTGAACCTGAGTTCCGAAGGATTAACATTTGCCCCAGGCGACGCTTACGAGATGTCGCTTGAGGTCAGCGGCAGCATCCTGAC
>JAEWUR010000647.1 GCA_023397045.1 Planctomycetota bacterium | reverse complement strand
AGCAAACACCGCCGCGCGCTCCGCCTCCGCCGGCAATTGGTCGTCGGAAATGCGTTCGAGTTCTTGACCCGTGAAGGCCACCATCCGGCCGTTCTCGTCGTGGACCCCGTTGAGCCCAAGTTGTTTGCCGATCGCGATCGCCGTAATCTGGTGGTCGCCCGTAATCATCTTCACCGCGATACCGGCGTTCTGGCATTCGTGGACGGCGCGGATGGCCTCGGCGCGCGGCGGATCGATCATCCCCTGCAATCCGAGCAATGTCAGACCGCTTGCCACGTCGTCATGGCCGAGTCGAGTATGGTCGGCCGGAAGCCATCGCCGGGCAAATGCCAGTACGCGCAATCCTTGCGAGGCCATATCGTCGACGGCGCGAGCGATCGCGGCCGAGTCGAGCGGGATCTCGTTGCCGGCGGCGTCGAGCATTTTGTCGCATCGGTCCAAAAGGCGCTCCACCGAGCCTTTCTTATAGACGACATTTCGGCCGTCGCCATGATGCAACGTGGCCATGAACATGTATTCCGATTCAAATGGAATTACGTCCAGTCGCGGCAGGCGGTTGGCGGAATCGGCCGGTTCCATTCCGGCCTTCTGGGCGGCGACGATCAGCGCGGCCTCGGTGGGGTCGCCCTCGACCAGTAGACGCCCGTTTTTGCGGACCAGTTGCGAGTCGTTGCAGAGCAGGCCGGCAAGCAAGGTTTCTTGGAGAGCGGCGTTCTCATGCGAGTCCGCCTTTTTGCCGTCGAACAGGATGTCGCCGTTGGATTCGTAACCACCGCCCGTGACTTCCAGGAACCGTCCGTCGGCATAGACGCGGCTGACCGTCATTTGATTTTCGGTCAGCGTACCGGTCTTGTCCGAGCAGATCACGGTCGTGCTGCCAAGCGTTTCGACGGCCGGCATCTTGCGGATGATGGCGTGCCGCTTGGCCATACGCGACACTCCGATGGCCAGGGTGATCGTGACGGCGGCGGGCAACCCCTCGGGAATCGCTCCGACCGCCAAGGCAACCGCGACCATGAACATTTCGGCCATTGACTCGCCGCGCAGTACGCCGATCAAAAAGGCCAACGCGGCCAAGCCCAGGATGACGTAAAGGAGCAGGCGGCTGAATTCGGCGATCTTGCGAGTCAGCGGAGTAGAAAGGTCCACCGCCTCGGAGATCATCGTCGCGATGCGGCCCATCTCGGTGTGATCGCCCGTGGCAAGCACAATTCCTTCGGCCTGGCCATAGGTCACCAGCGTGCCGGCGAAGCTGAGGTTTTTGCGATCGCCCAGCACGGTGTCGGCGGGCAGCGCATCCGCGTTTTTCTGAACGGGGACGGATTCGCCGGTCAGCGCGGCTTCCTCCACCTGGAGGCTGCGCACCTCGAACAATCGCAGGTCGGCCGGCACGCTGTCGCCCGACTGCAATAACACGACGTCACCGGGCACCAACTCGACGGAGGGCACTCGCTGTTTGCGGCCCCCGCGCCGCACGGTCGCCTCGGTGCGGACCATTTTGGCAAGTGCCTCGATGGCCTTCTCGGCCTTGGACTCTTGGATGAAGCCGACAACCGCGTTAATGAACACGACGGCGAAAATGACCGCCGCATCCACGACTTCGCCCAGAGAGGCAGATACGACGGTGGCAGCCAACAGAATGTAGACCAGAGCCTGATTGAACTGTTGGAAGAATTTCAGCCACACCGGCGTCCCTCGCCGCGCCGTCATCTGGTTCAAGCCGAACTCCGCCTGCCGACGGCTGACTTCCTCGGCGGACAAACCCGTCTTGAAATCCACATCCAACCGGCGAGCGGCCTCTCCGGCGTCAAGCAGGTGCCAGGCAATCGCATCGAGTCCCTTCATCGTTTAGTCTCCGTCTTTTCTTGGCGTCTTTTTGGCCAGCATCGCACCGTGATAATTATACGTCTCCCTGATGCCGTAAAGCGGTGATAGGAAAGTGGAAATTTCCCACCCACAACCTTGCTGTAAGGTGCAAGGCCCCGTATGCTCGTCTTCCAGTCACGGGGCGCCTAATGGCACAGAAGCAACGGCACTGGGCTGGATTCCAGAACGCTGGTGGTGGTTGAGCCGAACACGTATTCCCGCCACATCGAACGGCCGCAAGCACCCATCACCAGCAAACGAGCATTTAGCTCCTGTACCTTCTCAAGGATGATCCGGTCGACCGATGTGGTCGGTTCGGTCCAATGGGGGAACGCGCGGACGTCGTGTGACTTCAGGAAATCAACGGCCTGCCCAGCCTGCTGCTCAGCGGTGGCATGGTCGCTATGGACGCTTAGTACGTGGACTTCCTCTCGATCCGCAAGCCCCAGTGTCCCAAACGCTTGGAGCGCGCGGTCGGCCTGGGGGCTGCCATCGTACGCGATGACGACCGAATTGCCGTCGCGAATGGTATCCGGCACAGCGACCACCGGCCGCGAACTCTGGCGAAGTGCGTTCGGAAGCGTTTCGTCGGGCCATTTCTGTGTCTCGAAATGGAAGTAGGTTTGTTGCCCCATCACCATCAGGTCGTATAACCTGGAGTGTTCCACGATCCGCATTTCGGGGATTCCGACCGCTTCAATGACTCGGTACCGCACCCCTTCGGCGTCGCAACGTCGCGCAAAATCCTCCAAACACCCTTTTACGCGGCGACGGGCTTTGGCCAGCAGATGCTGGTCCCGCTCTGCCTTGAAGTAGCCTGCGCCGATTGGCACGGGCTCGCAATTGCAGATGGCCGGTTCATCGACGACGCCAAGACCGGCAACCAGGGCGTCGAACCGCCGCGCCCAGCGGATTGCCAATTCGATCGCGGCATCACTGTAAACTGAGCCGTCCAGGCCGATAAGCATGCTTCGCAACATGTCACACCTCCTTCCGCCACGACATATACCAAAAACGTTGTGGCTAATGATTCGAGATATACGCCTCCGGCTCGGTCGCGCGGTTGCGCGGGCTGAAGCCGTAGCGGTCGATCTTTGCCTCTCGGTATCGTTCGAGAGAGCGACTCACCGTGTGCCCCGCCCGATCCGCAGCGCGTGCAATTGCCGCACAGATGTTGCTGTCGGTCTCTTCGATCGTGACCGTTCGGTTAGGGCGTAGTTGCACGATGAGGCGGCATTGTTTATCAACACCGCCCTTCGGGCCGTTGAGATCAACCAGGCTGGCGGTGACGTTTTTGATCCGCTTCCCGAATCGCGCCAGCGCGAACGCCAAACGCTCCTGGACTTGCTCTCTGATCGCATCGGTTACACTGAAGTTCTTGCTACGAATGTGCAAACGCATGACGGTTTCTCCTAATCCAAAGTTAAAATTATTGTCTGCCGATGGCTCCGATTGTCGCTGGCAAGTTGTCGTACCATGAAAGCCATCCTTTCCGGCGATAACGGCTTGGAGACGCGCGCGGATACCGGGAAAACCATATCGGCTGACGCGCAACAATCAACCGGTGAAGCATGAATCAGCACCGGCACCGCAGGTATCTCGTTCGGTTCTCGCATCAACGCCAGTATGCCATCGCCTCCGCCCCACAGGATCGAAGGATCCAGTACCAGCACATGCGGCGGGTATCGGCGCAGGCGAGAAACGCAATCTAATGCAGTGGTCGCCGTGCGAACGACGAAACCATTACCGCTGAGCGATTCTCGATAGGATGACGAAAGCGCGACGTCGGGATCAGCAATCAGAACCCGCAACTTGTTTCGTTCAACGGTCCGCAGATGATGGGTTAACGGGTGGGAGTGGTGAACTCGCCGCCAGACCTCACCGCGATGCACCGAGGTTTCTGAAGGGGCGGAAATGCCAAGCTGCACCCGCGTTCCATTCACCGCGACCACACCGATCGTGACGCCACGGCCCGGCAGGACGATTTCTTCACCTGTTTTACGACTGAGTACTAGCATTTCGACGAATCCTTTCTAACGGTTTTGGGGTCCCGGTTCGACTGTTGTTACGGAACGCGATGTTGGATGCCCCTCAACAGGCGGCAGCCCGATACGATAACGGCTTTTTCCATTCGGTCGTGCGAGGACGTACCGAATCGCCCGTTTCAATTCGTCGAGATCGGCATGTTTCTCGACGCAGGCAGCCGCGAAGGCGCTGCGCGTATCACAAACGCATAGTTCATCGTTATTGGTAAATAAGATGACGGCGATGGCCGGATCTATCCTCCTGATGTGTTCGGCAGCCTCGAGGCCATTGGCGCGCGGCATCAAGATGTCGAGTACCGCCAGGTCGGGCCGGTCCGATCGGACCACCTCGACAGCCTCTTTACCATCGCGTGCGACAAGCACCCGATAGCCTTCGTCCTCAAGTTCCTGTTTAAGGAGCTTGCGAATGTTGGCACAATCGTCGGCAAGTAAAATGGTAGTCATTGTCTGACCTGAGAATTGGATCATGGTGGCAATGATGTGGACGCCACAACTATAGCAATCCGCGTGCCAACCAGGAAATCGCAGGCGGCATTTCCGCAAAACATTGCAGCAATGGGATTTAGGGCCCGGCTGAGAAGCGGCCGTTGCCGGCGCAGAGCCGACAGGGTGCCGATGGTCCGGCTAACCGCCGGATTTCCGGCACTATTGAGGTCCCGATCGCCAATGAGCCATTCCGCGGTCCAAACGACAGGAGAACCCGACCGGTACGGCCGCGTTTTGCGGCGGAATCGGGACCAGTGACCACCTCGGAATCAATAATCCTTGAGAAGACCGCTTTCGGGTGAAATGCGGTATTTCTGGAGCTTGTCGCAAAGCGTTTGCCGAGGCATGCCCAGCAATCGTGCGGCATGGGTCTGGTTCCCTTTTGTCCGTTGCAGGGCCTCGGCGATCAACAAAGCCTCGACTCTTTGCAGCAGGCGTTCGTGCGTGAAGTCGCCTGTCGAGGTATCCAGATGCCGACGGACCAGATCGCGGAGGATTTCGTCGTCTGCGGTCGGCAGCCCACACGCGGCGCGCTGATCCGTGCGCGATAAGAGCAACGAAAGGTCCGCCGCGTGAATGGGGTGTCCGCCGGTGGAGATCATCACGCGTTGAATGCAATGTTCAAGCTCGCGCACGTTGCCGGGCCATGAATAGGTCCGCAGGTCTTCCATTGCATCGTTGGACAATAGGGGCGTGTCCAGCTTCAACTCTCCGGCGAATCGGTGCAGAAAATAGTCCACCAAGTCAGGGATGTCCTCCGCTCTTTCGCGCAGCGGCGGCAGCGTGATCGTGAAGACGTTGAGACGATGGAAAAGGTCCTCGCGGAAATGGCCGTCGGCAATCGCCGTCTCCAAATTCCGATTCGTGGCGGCCAGTACCCGGGCGCTGCTGCGAATCGTCTTGTTGCCGCCGAGACGCTGGAAACTTTTGTCTTGGAGCACGCGAAGAATTTTGGCCTGAACCCCCAGGGGAATGTCGCCGATCTCGTCGAGAAAGATGGTGCCCTCGCTCGCTTGCTGGAACTTGCCGATCCGCTCCGCACTGGCGCCCGTGAAAGCCCCGCGTTCGTGACCGAACAATTCGCTTTCCAAGAGGGTTTCGGGGATCGCGGCGCAGTTGATCACGGTCAACGGTTTGTCCGCTCGAAGGCTGTGTTGGTAGATCGCTCGGGCAACCAACTCCTTGCCCGTGCCTGACTCGCCTCGGATCAGCACTCCGGCCTCGGTCTGTGCCACGCGGCCAATGGCTTTGTAGACCTCTTGCATCGGAGCACTTCGCCCAACGATGGCGTCTCCGCCGGCGGACGCGCTCTCCGGGCCGAGCACCACCTGGCCTCGCATCAATCTCACGCCCGCCAGGGCCCTGTCGATCGTCGCAAGCATTTGCTCCGGTTCAATCGGCTTGAGTTGATAGTCGAACGCCCCCAGCTTGGTCGCCTCGACGGCGGTGTTCATCGTGCCATGCCCCGTCATGACAATAATGGGGACCTTGGGATGTTGGAGCTTGATGCGGCGAAGCGCTTCCAATCCGCTCATGCCGGGCAGACGAACGTCGAGAATCACCAGATCGAATGGCGTGCTTTGGAGTTTTTCGATGGCCTCTTCCGCGCGGCGCGAGGTCACCACCTGATGTTCCAAATGGCCGAGGAGTTCCTCGAATGCGGCCAACATGGTTGGTTCGTCGTCAAC
This sequence comes from Planctomycetota bacterium, assembly GCA_023397045.1. Taxonomy (GTDB): domain Bacteria; phylum Planctomycetota; class Planctomycetia; order Pirellulales; family Thermoguttaceae; genus JAEWUR01. The sequence goes on along the minus strand of JAEWUR010000647.1, from coordinate 1,714 downwards.
CACGAGGATTTTGCTCATTGCTCTGCTCCGGTTGCGATCGGAATTCGAACGGCGAACGTGGCGCCGCGGGGCGTCGAAGATTCCAGCACAAGCTGTCCGCCGTGTCGCGCCATGATGTTCGCCGCGATGCAAAGCCCGAGCCCGGTTCCTTCGTCCTTCGTGGTGAAGAAAGGCTCGAACAAGCGTACTCGAACATCCTCCGGAACTCCTTGGCCTTGATCGCGGATTCGGACCACAACGCCGGAGGAACCGCGGTCGTCGGCTTCCGCTGTGCTGGAGATGGAAATCTCTCCTCCTCCCGGCATCGCCTCGGCCGCGTTGCCTAGGAGATTGGCGAAGACCTGCGTGAGTTGCTCGGAATCGGCCATGACCTTTGGCAGTTCGCTCGCGTGGGATTGCGCGACGCGGATGTTCCCAGCTTCAAGCGCTGGAGTGGCAATCTCCAATACCCTACCGATGACATCAACCACGCTACACGGTTGGAGTGTCAGCGTCGGAGGACGCGAGAACTCCAGGACGTTGCGCACAATCCGTTCGAGGCGATTGATTTCGTCGGACAGAATCTGGAACTTCCGGTCCATTGCGGGCTCCGCCCCTGCCGTCTTCCGGATGGAATGGAGCCACATCTTCATCGAGCTTAACGGGTTTCGCATCTCATGGGCAACGCTCGCGGCAAGCTTGCCGACGGCTGCCAGCTTTTCGGCATTCAGCATGCGATTGCGTGTTTCGGTCAGCGCCAGACGCGTGTCCGCCATTTCGGACATGAGGGTCTGAAAGTAGATGCCGATGGAATGAAGCTCGTCGTCAATGGAGTCGACCGTCGCGGCCGAATGGCCGCCCATGAAATCGCGCGCGTTTGAAGCCATGTGCCGCAATGGGATGATGACCCCTCGAAAGAGCAGCCACAGAAGCATCGCGGACAAGCCGACCGTGCAGAGAGACCAAACCGCGATCCCCCACATCGCCCAGACGACCGATTGTTCGCCTTGCTTTGTGGTCGCTCCAACGTAGCGGTCATTCGCCTCGATGAACTCTTCGGACAACTGGTAAGCCTTGTCGAAGGCGGGCCAGACTTCGTGGAGCAAGACCGAAACGGCTTCATCGCGGTGCCCGCCGGCGAATTGAAGGGCAGCCTTATCGCATTTCACTTGGTGTTCGGCGACCACGGGCTCCAGACGATCGAGAATAGCTCGCTCTTCCGGCGTGTGCGCGCTTTCCCGCGCGCGGGAAAGCGATGCGCCAAATGTCGCCTCGGCGTTCCGCAATCGTTCAAGCCATGAGGAATCGCCGTCGGCCAGAATGTAGGCGGAGACCAGCCCCTTCTGTTCCAACAATGCGATTTGCAGTTCCTCGGCAGCCTTGATGCTGGGCAAATTCTTGCTGATGGCGGAATCGAACGAACGAACAACCGACCGCGTGAAAATTATCGCGGTTAGGCCGTTGAGGAGCGCCACGACCACGATCGCGGAGACAATCAACACGAATTTGGTAGCGAGATTCTGCCGCATTCCGGTTGGTCCTCCATCCACGACCATTATACCACCACACCGTGGAGCATGAGTCCCAAGAAATACGCAAAGCCCGTCAGGAACGGGCTTTCCGGCATACTTCGTCTCGTCGAGACGTTCGCTGTCAAAACAGAGGCGCCGGTGGGAGTCGAACCCACGGTGGCGGATTTGCAATCCGCTGCCTTAGCCACTTGGCTACGGCGCCG
>JAEWUR010000443.1 GCA_023397045.1 Planctomycetota bacterium | reverse complement strand
AACAACGCAAACCTACCAGGAATTCGGCCGGTGGTGGTATGGCAACTCCGGCTATTCCGGCCGCCGCGGCGTCTACCTGAAACAATCCGACACCTGGGACGGAACCTGGACCAGTGCCCGCCAGTACATCCTCGATCCCGGCGATCACATTCCCGCCGGAAGCACCGATTACTTCGACATCTACACGCCGGGCGTTCAGACGTATCACGGTCAATATGTCGCGCTGCCGTCGATCTATCAACATCCGGGCAGTTGGAGCACCAGCGGCGCCATTTATCCCTCGTTCATGTATAGCCGCGACGGCGTCGATTGGACGATTCCCGACGCCTATCACTCGATGATCGATCTTTCCGCACACGGTCGCGATGAATCGGACACGGATCAGGCGGCCTATTCCGCAACGTCGATGGTCGAGAACAACGGTCAGTTGTACATCTACTACTCCTATTTCCCCAACAACCACGACAGCGGCATCAGCACCTCCGGCGAAATCCATCTGGCGACGCTGCCCGAAGATCGATTCGCGGGCATTCAGTCAACCGAAGGTGAGGTTGGCACGTGGACAACCTCGGCCATCACGCTTTCCGACGATCCCGGCCATCTGTTGGTCAACGCCGTGGTCGGCGGCTCACTGTCGATTGAAGTCCTCGACGCCGCAACGTTGATCCCGTTGGCCGGTTTCACCCTGAGCGACGCGACTCCCATCGTCCCGGGCGATTTTCTCTCGGCCATGGCGCGATGGGGCAGCGTCGACAAGCTCAACGCATTGGCAGGCCAAACGGTCGCATTGCGGTTCAATATGGACGATGCCACGGTCTACGGTTTTCATTTCCAGCCCGCGCCCGAGCCTTCCACGATCGTCCTGTTGCTTGTCGCGGGCATGGGCCTTCTGGTCCAGGGGTGGCGAAGACGAACGATTTAGCGTAGCATAACGACACCACACGAGCGATTTCTCTGGAAGGTCGAAGGCGATGAGACATTGGAAATTGTTGATTATTGTTCTCTTGTGCGTGTTCGAGGTGTGGTTCTCGCCGACGGCGACTGCGGCCAACCCCGACGAGGCTCCCAGCCTTGCCGTCCTTGAGCGTACCACCGAGCCGCTGTTGAAATCCGACCACCCCTGGGAGGATTTCAGCATCGGTTATTGCCAGGTCATGAAGATCGGTGACCAATGGCACATGTGGTATAGCTCGAACGACCGGAATTACCACGATGACGACGACACCTACCTTTGCTACGCCCGTTCGGAGGATGGCGTGCATTGGGAGAAGCCGTCCTTGGGCATCTACTCGTACCAAGGCAGCACCGACAACAACATTCTATGCTTCGCCACGCATGGCGTGACGGTCTTCCACGATGAAAAGGCGCTTCCCCTGAGACGATTCAAGGCCGTTGGCGTCCGCGAGCACCAGGGCGACGGATGGTGGATCTACGGAGCGACTTCGCCCGACGGCCTCCATTGGAGTTGGAGGGAAGAGCCCTTGTTGAAACAAAACTCGGATACCGCGAACGTCTGCATCCGCGACGACGGAGTCTATCGTTTGTACGTGCGCATGTGGACCGAAGGACTCTACGCCGGCAAACGAATCATCGGATACTGCGAGTCCGCCACATTCGGCGATTTTGGCGATCCGGTGGCCATTCTGAGCCCCGACGACCGGGACCCGGCGGATTTTCATTTCTACAATGCAGCGACGACGAAACTGGCCGACGACCTATATCTGATGTTTCCGTCAGGTTTCTTCACGGACAGCGGCAACGTCGTCCCCTACGCCGCATTCAGTCGAGACGGCAAGAGCTTTCAGCGATTGGGAAGAACTCCGTTGCTCGAATTGGGCGAGGGTTTCGACAAGACGGGCATCTATATAGGGCCCGGCGCCATTCCAGCGGAAAAACCGAACACCTATTGGATCTATTACACGGGCGTCACCGCGCCGCATGACGGCAACGATCCGTCGAAAATCAGCCACGACGGCGCCATCGGCCGGTTCCTGCTCGAAGTCGGTGAGACGGAACCTTGAGCAAAGAGCGGTGTTTCCTCAGGGCCGATCCGCTTTCCATGTAGGGTGGGTCGAGCGAAGCGAGCCCCACCATGAATTCTGGGTGGCTCTTACGGCTGCTTGCTCAGGCTGAAGATCGGCAGCATGAGGGCGAGACCGATCGTGCCGACGACCACGCCCATGATGCTGATCATGATCGGTTCGATCAGGCTGGTGGTGGCCTTCAGCGAGGTCTCGACTTCGCGATCGTAATACGTGCTGACCTTCTCCAGAACCTGATCGAGGCGTCCGGTCTCTTCGCCGGCCGCGATCATCTGGACCAGCACGCGAGGGAACAGCGGATTTCCCTGGAGGACTTCGCAGATTCGCTTTCCGCCGGTCACTTCGTCGAGGACGTTCGCCCAGAGTTTTTCGTAGAAGAAGTTGGCCGAAACGGCGCCGGCCATTCGCAAGGCGTCCATCACCGGCACGCCGGCGCTGAGCATGGTGCCGAGCGTTCGGATCCCGCGGCTGATGATGACTTTCCGGAACATGGGGCCGATGATCGGGGAGTTGATCTTGAGCCAATCGATCGACATTCGCCCGATCTGCGTTCGTTTGCCGTATAAGAACGCGGCGGTCAGCGCGACCGCCCCGATCAGCCAGAGATACCAGTAGTGCAACATGGTATCGGAAAGCGTCATCATGATCAGCGTCGGCTTCGGCAGGCTCGTGCCCTTCGACTTGAACAACGGCGTGAACTTCGGCAGGATGTAAGTCAAAAGGAAGACGGTCACGCCGGCCGCCAGGACCATCATGACCGTGGGATAGGCCATGGCCGCCCGAACCTTGCTTCGGGTTTCGAGTTCTTTGCGGAGGTAGTCGGCGATTCGATCGAGCATCGGACCAAGCGAGCCGGTGGCTTCGCTGGCCTTGACCAACGCGACGTAGGTTTTGTCGAAGATGTTGGGGAATCGTCCCAAAGCGGTCGAGAAATCCTGGCCGGCCTCGACGCCTTCTTTCAGATCCTTCAACACGCGCCGCAGCGTGGGATTCGGCTCCTGTTCGACGATGCCGGCCAGCGCCGTCGAGAGCGTAATGCCCGTGTCGACCATGATGGCCAACTGGCTGGTGACGTAGATCAGTTCGCTTCGCGAAATGCGACGCGGGAACAGCCCCTCGTCGGCGGCTTCGTCCAGTTCGATCACCTGGAAACCGTCGCGGCGCAGTTGTTGCGTGGCGTTTTCGACCGATTCGGCCTCGATCGTCCCGGTGTGGGTGTTGCCGATCGAGTCGCGGACGCGATATTGATAGCTCATGGTCGAATCCTTGCCTACTCCAACGGCCGATTCGCGTCGAACGCTTCGGCCCTCACCCTAACCCTCTCCCGGCGGGAGAGGGGACGAACCGCAGTGTTTTCACCCGCTCTCCATACCAGCCCGAGAGGCATCGCCGACGATATGGAATATCTCCTCGACGGTCGTCATGCCCTCGCGCACTTTTCGGAATCCGTCGTACGCCAACGTGATGATCTGATCTTGTGCGGCGATCTTTCGAAGGTTACCGATGGTCGGGTCGGCCACGATGGCGTCGCGCATCTGGTCGCTGACGGCAAGTAGCTCGTGAACGCCGAGTCGGCCCTTGTAGCCGGTGTTTCGGCAATCCTTGCAGCCCATGCCTTTGTAGTATTCCGGGAACTCGTAGCCCATTCGCTCGATCGCCTTGCGAACGGTTCGCGCCGGTTCATAGGTGGCCCGGCATTTCGAGCAGATCCGACGCACGAGCCGTTGCGCCAGCACCATGTTCAACGCCGCGCCGATCAGGTAGGGCTCGACGCCCATGTTGATCAGTCGCGTGATGGCCGAACAGGCGTCGTTCGTGTGCAGCGTGCTGAAGACCAAGTGGCCGGTCAGTGCCGCTTGGATGGCGGTGCGAGCCGTCTCCTCGTCGCGGATCTCGCCGACCATGATGACGTCGGGGTCTTGCCGCAGGAGCGTCCGAAGCGCCTTGGGAAAGGTCATTCCGATCTTCGATTGCACCTGAAACTGGTTGATCAGCGGCAGGTGGTACTCGATCGGGTCTTCGACCGTGCAGACGTTGTTCTCCATCGTGCTAATGGCGTTCAGCGCGGCGTAGAGCGTCGTCGACTTTCCGCTGCCGGTCGGTCCGGTCACCAGGATGATGCCGTTGGGGGCCTGGATATTCTGCTGGAAAAGCCCTAAAATGTCCTCGCCGAACCCCAGGTCTTCCAGGTTCAACGAGACCGATCGCGTGTCGAGCACGCGGATCACGGTCTTCTCGCCCTGCGTGGCCGGGAACGTACTGACGCGCAGGTCGATCTTGCGCCCTTCGAGCATCACGTGGACGCGGCCGTCCTGAGGCAATCGACGCTCGCTGATGTCCATCGAGCCCATGATCTTGATGCGGCTCGTCACGGCGTTGAGCAAGTGCTGCGGCACTTCCAGCGATTTGTGCAATCGGCCGTCGATTCGGTAGCGCACCCGCATGCACCGCTCGGCCGGCTCGATGTGGATGTCGCTCGCGCCTTCCTTCACCGCGTTGAAGATGATGTAGTTGACCAGCCGAATGATCGGCGATTGGCCGGCGATCTCGGTCACGTCGCCGATGTCCTCGATGGCCTCTTCGATCAGCGTTACGTCGGCCGTGTCCGAGTCCTCGATGATGTCGTCGATGACGAACACCTTCGAGTTCGGCAGCGTCGTAATCGTCCGGCGAATGTCCTTCGCGCTGGCCGCGACGATCTGCACCTGCAAATTCGTCAGTCCGCGGATCTCGTCGATCAAGAATAAGTTCGACGGCTCGGAAACCGCGACGGTCAAGACGCCTCGCACCAAAAACAGCGGCAAAACCAGGTTCTTCTCGACGTATTCGCGCGGCAGAACGTCGACGATCTTCGGGTCGAACAGCCGGGCGTCGAGTTTGGCATACGGAACGCCGTATTCGCTCGCCAGGCACTCGATCACTTGGTCTTCCGTGCAGTATTCCAGTTCGACGACGACCTCGCCAAGAAGTTTCTTGCGTCCCTCCTGTTTCTGGTGCTCGAGCGCGGACTGGAGATTGGCAGGGGTGAGGTAACCCTTGTCAATCAGCAGGCTGCCGAGCCGTCGGGGAGCAAGCGTGGCGGGATTCATATTCGTCGTTGGTTATCGGAAGGCCTTGACGGCGTCGACGACGCTGTCGAATACTTCCAAATTTTGGTCGAGGCGGGTGATCTCGAAGATCTTTCGGTTCGTGTCGTTCGTCGTGGCGATTTTGGCCTCGCCCGAAAGGTCGCGAAGCTTGTCTTGAACGTTCAACAAGGCGGTCAGGCCCTTGCTGTCGATCATCTCCGTCGCGTCCAGATCGAGCACCACATTGTGGCGCTCGAGCGACGGCACATACGCCTCGAAAGCGTCGCAGTTCTCCGCGCCGAGTTCGTCGGGCGTGTGAACCACGATGACGTCGCCAAAGATTTCGGAAGGCAGGTTCATATTCAGGGTGTCTTCTCGCGCATCGGCGTTAGGTGGTCGCAAGCTCGTGTTCGTGCAAGGCGTCTTCCACGCGCTGCAGCAGTTCGCGAGGGCTGAACGGTTTGGCGATCACGCCGCGCACGTTCCACTTGGCGGCCAACTCATCGTGCGACAGTTCAAATCCTTTGGCCGTCAACATGAAGATCGGAATGTCGGCCGTCTCGGGATTTTCGCGCACCCGGGCAACCAATGCGAGGCCGTCCATGCGCGGCATCTGGCAATCGGTCACCAGCAAGTCCGGCTTCTGCTGTTGGATCAACTCCCAGCCCTCCTGACCGTCGCTGGCAATCCGCACGTCGTAGCCGGCCCGTTTCACCTTGAATTCGGCCGCTCGCAAGATGTGGATTTCGTCGTCGCAAAGCAAAATGTGTTTCGTCATGGTTGCCCTCGTTTTCTCATCTCAATCCTTGGCCCCGGCGCAGGGCAGCGTTACGATGAACGTGCTGCCTTCGCCCAAGACGCTCTCGACCGTGAGCGTTCCGCCATGCACGTCCTCGACGATGTGCTTGGCCAGCGGCAGCCCCAGGCCCGTGCCTTGAGCCATGTTCTTGTCTTTTTTCACGCGATAGAACTTTTCGAACACGCGACGGGCGTCCTCTTCGCTGAGCCCGACGCCGGTATCCTCGACTTCGAACCGCAGTTGGTCGTCGACCATCCGGCTGCGCAGCGTGACGCGGCCGCCGTTGGGCGTGTATTTGATGGCGTTGCTCAGCAGGTTGATGGCGGCCTGAAGGAGCATGTCGCGGTCGGCCAAGACGCCCAAATACATGGGGCTCAACTCCGAAACAAGCTCGATCTGCTTGGCCTCGGCCGACGGCCGGACGACGTTGAGCGATTCTTCGAGCAGTTCGTTGAGCGAACGCTGTTTCTTGCTGACGTTGACCACTCCAGCCTCGATCCGAGCCAAGTTCAACAGGTTGTCGACGAGGCGTTGAAGCCGGTCGGCCTGACCGTTGATGACGTCCAGGAACTCCTCGCGCGTCTCCTCGTCCTCGGCATCGCCGTCGGCGAGCAGTTCGACGTAGGCCTTGATGCCGGCCAGCGGCGTTTTCATCTCATGGCTGACCGACGAGACGAACTCGGCGTTGCGTTTCTGCGACGATTTCTGGTCGCTGATGTCGCGAAGCACCGCGACGGTGGCCTGATTGGCCTCGTCTTCGCCGCTGCCGGCCAGTTTGACGGCCGTCGCGCGGTACCAACGCGATTGCCCCTTGGCATCGACGATCTCGAAGT
>JAEWUR010000433.1 GCA_023397045.1 Planctomycetota bacterium | reverse complement strand
CTTCTGCATTATCGCCCACATTGACCACGGCAAATCGACGCTGGCCGATCGTTTGATCCAGGCCTGCGGCGGCGTGGCTCAACGCGAGTTTCGCGACCAGGTGCTCGACGCAATGGACATCGAGCGCGAACGCGGCATTACGATCAAAAGCAACTCGATCACGCTGACCTACCGGACGCCCGACGGCGAAGAGTATCAGCTCAACCTGATCGACACGCCGGGCCATGTCGACTTTTCGCACGAAGTGCGCCGTTCGCTCATGGCGTGCGACGGGGCATTGATCATCGTCGACGCGTCCCAGGGCGTCGAGGCGCAAACGATCGCCAACCTCTACCTGGCGCTCGATAACAATCTGGAACTGCTTCCGGTGATTAACAAGATCGACCTGCCCGCGGCCGACGTCGAACGCGTGCGCGAGGAGATCGACGCCGAATTGGGACTCGATCCGTTCGAGGCCATTCCCGTCTCGGCCAAGACCGGGCAGGGAGTCGACGACGTTCTGGCCGGAATTGTGAAGAAGTTACCGCCCCCGAAAGGCGATCCCGACGCGCCGCTGAAAGCGCTCATCTTCGACGCGCAATTCGATCAATATCGAGGCGCCATCCTCCAATGCCGCATCATGGAAGGCACGGTTAAGCCGGGCGATGCCATCCATTTCATGCATGGAGGGTGCGACTACACGGTCGAAGAGGTCGGCTACAATCAGTTGAAGCTCGTTGCGAAAGAACAACTCGCCGCCGGCGAGGTCGGATACATCGTCGCCGGCATCAAGGGCGTCCGGGATATCGAAGTCGGCGACACAATCACGCATCTCGAACGTCAGGCGGCCGAGCCGATCCCAGGCTATAAAAAAGCCAAGCAGGTCGTCTTTTCATCCATCTATCCGATGAACGCCGACGAGTACAAGGATCTCAGCAAGGCGATGGACAAGCTGGCGATCAACGATGCGGCACTGACCTACGAAAAAGACAGCTCCGCGGCGCTCGGCTTCGGCTATCGCTGCGGATTCTTGGGCCTGCTTCATCTGGACGTGGTCCAAGAACGACTGCAACGGGAGTTTGACATCGGCTTGGTCATCTCGGCCCCGTCGGTCAAATACCACGTCGCGATGAAAGACGACAAAACGATCGACGTCGACAATCCCTGTTATTGGCCCGACCCGATGAATATCCGTTCGGTCGCCGAGCCGTACATCAAGGCGTCGATCTACACGCCCGAGGAATATGTCGGCGCTGTCATGGAATTGTGCCGCGAGCATCGCTCGGAAAGCCAGACGATGAACTATCTGACGGTCGGCCGGGTTGAAGTGATCAGCGAGATGCCGCTCGGCGAAGTCCTCTTCGATTTCTACGGCAAATTGAAAACCATTACGCGCGGCTATGGGTCGTTCGACTACGTTCCGATCGAATATCGCGAGACGAATATCGTGAAAGTCGATATTCTGGTCAACGGCGAGCCGGTCGACACGCTTTCCTATCTGGTCCACCGCGACAAAGCCCGCGCCCGAGCGCTGCACTATTGCGAGCAACTTGCCGAGGCCATTCCACGTCACCAGTTCAAGATCCCGATCCAAGGCGTCATCGGCGGCACGATCATCGCCCGATCGACGATCCAGCCGTATCGCAAGGACGTGACCGCGAAATGCTACGGCGGCGACATTACGCGCAAGAAGAAACTTCTGGAAAAGCAGAAGAAGGGCAAGGCCAAGATGAAGCAGATCGGCCAGGTCCAGATACCCCAGAAGGCGTTCGTCTCGGTCCTCTGCGCCGATCGAGACTGAGATCATTCGCCCGTGTTGTGTTCCGCCAAGTCATGATGGCGAAAACGATCGAGCCCCCCCTTTCGCCATACCCTTAGTCGTTCCTGCATAAGGACTTGAGGCGACACGATTGACGGCAGTCGGTGGTTTTCCACACCGGCCGACGTTTGTTCAATTTCTTTCACTGAAACATCGCGAACGATTTGCGCCCGCCGATCGGGTATCGTACCATTCGCATGACCGCCGGACCACCTCGGCCGCTGCGATCGTTTGCCGGCCCCTCCCCCCAATCGAAAGGAACCGCTACGTGAGCACTTCCCGCCAAAAAACGCATGCCTCCAATTCTTCCCGCCGAACGTTTCTGAAACAATCGGGCACGGCCTTGGCTGGTGCGGCATTGATCCATGCCATCGGCACGCGGAGTTATGCCGGTGAGGACAATACGATCAAGCTGGCGTTGGTCGGTTGCGGGGGACGCGGCACCGGCGCTGCCGCGCAAGCGCTGAACACTCAAGGGCCGACGGTTCTTTGGGCGATGGCCGATGTGTTTGAGAACAGGCTGGAGCCGAGTTACAAGGCGCTTGTCAAAGAGCGCGATGAACAAGTTCAGGCGACCAAAGAGCGGCAGTTTCTCGGGATGGACGCCTACAAGCAGGCCATCGATGCGGTCAGTCCCGGCGGCGTCGTTTTGCTGGCGACGCCGCCGGCGTTTCGCCCCGCTCACCTCGAATACGCCGTCGCGAAGGGGTGCCACGTGTTTATGGAGAAGTCTTTCGCCGTCGATGCGCCGGGCATTCGCCGCGTGCTGAAGGCAGGTGAAGAGGCGACCAAGAAGAACCTGAAAATCGCCGGCGGCCTGATGAGTCGCCATTGCGCGTCGCTCGAAGCGGCCATTGAGAAGATCCATGACGGAATGATCGGCGACGTGATTACCTGCTGGGGTTATCGAGACGGCACGCCGGTCGGGTACGTGCCGCGGATTCCGGGCGAAAACGAACTGGCGCATCAGATCCGCAACTACTCGGGCTTCACGTGGCTGAACGGATCGTTCCTGTTGGACTGGTTGATTCACAATATCGACGTCTGCTGCTGGGCGAAAGGCGCGTGGCCTATCGCAGCCCAGGGGCAAGGTGGGCGGCAGGTTCGCCGCGAGCAAGATCAGGTGTTCGACCACTATGCGGTGGAATACACCTA
>JAEWUR010000636.1 GCA_023397045.1 Planctomycetota bacterium | reverse complement strand
CGGTGCAGAACGAGCAATGCAAGAAGCGGGTGAAGGCGAATCTGGCCGTTGCCCATGACTTGCTTCAGGCGGCGGGCGGGGTATCGTTTTCAGCCGACCGGGTTACCTGGGACGCAGTCAATCAGTTTACCAAACAGGGTCAGAATATTAGTTTGCCCAAGATGGAAGTTGGGAAGGAGTGGCTTGGCCAGAATGCGAGCAGCAGCGTCGCATCGCCCGTGGTGGACAAGCTCGAATCGCTGGTTGGCGACACCTGCACGGTCTTTCAGCGGATGAACGATGCGGGCGACATGCTTCGGGTATGCACGAACGTGAAGAAGCTGGATGGATCGCGCGCGATTGGGACGTATATCCCTGCGGTGAATCCCGATGGCGCGCCGAACGACGTGATCAGCGCGGTGCTTCGCGGCGAGACGTATGTAGGCCGGGCGTTTGTGGTGAATGCCTGGTACTCGGCCGCGTATGAGCCGATCTTCGATGCGGAGCGGCGCGTTGTCGGCGTTCTGTATTGTGGCGTCAGGCAAGATGACATTCCTGAATTGCGGCAGGGCATCAAGCAGATCGTGGCGGGCAAGACGGGTTACGTGTATATCGTCGGCGCGTCGGGCGATGAGAAGGGGCATTATATCATCTCGTACCAAGGAAAACGCGACGGCGAGAACATTTGGGATGCGAAAGATGCCGATGGAAACCCTTTCATTCAGTCGATCGTCGCGAAGGCTCTGACGACGAAGAACGGCGAATGCCAGTTTGAGCAATATCCTTGGCGCAACGAGGGCGAAGATGTTTCGCGAATGAAGATCGCGGCGGTCACGTATTTTCAACCGTGGGATTGGGTCATCGGCGTGGGCGCTTATGAGGATGACTATCAGGCGGCCCAAGATCGCGTCAACGCGGCGATGAACCGCATGGTGTTCTGGTGCGTTTTTGGGGCTTTTGCGGCCGTCGTCTTGTGCGGAGGCCTCGGTTTCTACGTTTCGAAACGTATGACGGATCCTTTGAGCAATGCCGTGCAGACGATGGATGCCGTGGCGGCGGGCGAATACGACCGGCGGCTGGAGGTTGTCTGCGGCGACGAAATCGGACGTCTTAGCGTGACGATCAACGCGACGCTCGACGCCTTGATCAAGCCGTTGCGCGACGCCGCGGAATACATTGCGCGGATGTCGAGAGGAATCATGCCGTCGAAGATCACGGAGGAGTACAACGGTTCAATCTGCAATGAAATGAGGGATAATCTGAATCAATGCATCGAGGCGATCAACGGCATGATCAATGAGGCCAAGGTGTTGGCGAAGGCCGCCGCGGAGGGCGACTTGGACGTTCGGGCCGACCACACGATGTATCCGGGCGAATACGGCAGCATCATTCAGGGAATGAATCAGACGCTCGAAGGATTTTCCCGTCCGATGCACGACATCAGCGAGGTTCTCCAGCACATGGCGGAGAAGGACTTCTCGATGTCGTTCGAAAAGGCTTATCCCGGGGCGTATGGCTTGCTTTGCAACCACGTCAATTTGGTCGTTCACAACATGCGACTGACGATCGAGCAAATCCTGGAGAGCGCCAACCAGTTTACGGAAGGCGCGAAGACGATCGCCGAGAGTGCTCAGAGCCTGGCTCAGGGGGCTCAAACGCAGAGCGCCAGCGTCGAGGAGATGACGGCTTCGACCGAGGAGTTGGCCCGAAGCGTCGGCGTCGTGAAGAACAACGCCACGGAGTCGACGAAGGTGGCCACTCGGTCGAGTCAGATGGCCGAGGAAGGCGGTCGCGCGGTCCAGAAGTCGATTGAGTCGATGGAGCAGATCCGCGGCAGCTCGCAGAAGATCAGCGAGATCATTCAGGTGATTGCGGAGATTGCGAGCCAGACGAATTTGCTCGCGTTGAACGCGGCGATCGAGGCTGCCCGGGCCGGCGAGCACGGCATGGGCTTTGCGGTCGTGGCCGACGAGGTCCGGAAGCTGGCGGAGCGTTCGAACCAGGCGGCGCGCGAGATCTCGGCGTTGATTCGCGAATCGACGCAGCGCGTGGAAGAGGGCGCGGAGTTGAGCGCTCAGACGGGCGAGGCGCTGCAACAGATCATCAAGGCGGCGGAAGAGACCGCCGGAAAGATCAGCGAGATCGCCGTGGCGACGGCTCAACAGGCGGCGAATGCCGAGGAAGCCGCCAAGGCGATCCAAGGCATTTCCGCGATCACCGAGGAGACGGCCGCGGGCAGCGAAGAAATGGCTGCCAGCAGCGAGCAACTTGGCGCTCAGGCGGTCACGTTGCGCGGCTTGGTCAGTCAATTTCGGGTGGGCAGCGGCGATGCTGCATCCCGTAGTAGCTAGTGCGTCGAAGTGGGCAGGTAACATCTCGATCGAGCGGGGCAGATTGTGATGCGCTGTAGGTTCCACAAAATGATCCAGTAGAAATACAGCGTCGAAGAATCCACCCTCACCGTTAGATCATGAAGGACAACCCATGACGAAGTACCTGGCCACCACGACGATTCGAACGCAGCTAATATTGTTGATTGTTTTATTCGTTCTGGGTTTTTTGGGATACGGTTGGTATTCGCACGATACACTCGGCATTGTTGCGGTGAACGGCCCCATTTACGACGAGATCATTCAGGGGAAGGACATCGTGGCGGATATTTTGCCGCCGCCCGAGTACATTATCGAACCGTACCTGAACGTTTTGGAGACGCTCGAAGAAACGGATGCCGCGAAAGTTGGAAAGCTGATCGCCTATGGCAACAACCTCGAACAGCAATACAACGAGAGGCATGAATACTGGGTCAAGGAGCTTTCGGACGGGGCTCTCAAGGAATTGCTGGTTGCGAAGTCGTATTTTCCGGCCGAGAAGTTTTTCGAAATTCGGCGGAAGAAGTTTCTGCCGGCGATTCAAGAGAACGACCGAGAGGGGGCGCGCCGGATCGTCCACGAGATGCTCGAACCGGAATATCAGGCCCATCGCGCGATGATTGACGAAACGGTTGTGAAAGCAAATACGTACTGCAGCGAGAGTGCGGAGACTGCCGTGAGCACCATTGCATACCGCACGAGGTTAATGGTGACGCTGGTGTTCGGAGTTATGGCCTTGGCGATTGCGATTGCGTGGTTCGTCGTGGGACGAATCACGAAGATGATTAGGACTTTGGTTCAGGAGTCGTCGCGGCTGGCGCAAGCGGCCGTCGAGGGGAACCTCGGGGTGCGCGGCAATCCGGAACTGGTCGGTTCGGAATTCCGTCCGATCGTCGGGGGCATCAATTCGGCGCTGGACGCGATGGCCGGTCCGTTGAAGATGTCGGCGCGATACATCGCTTCGATCTCGAAGGGCGAGATTCCCGCGAAGATCACCGATACGTACTACGGCGACTTCAACGAGATCAAGAATAACTTGAACGCGTGCATCGACGCGATCAGCGGGCTGATTTCCGAGGCCAAGAGGCTGTCGAAGGCGGCCTCGGCGGGCGAGCTGGACGTCCGCGCGGAGGAGGAACGATACCGTGGGGAATATCGCCAGATCATTCACGGGATGAATCAGACGCTGGAAGGTTTTGCGGCGCCGATCGAGAACATCAGCAGCATCCTGCATCGGATGGCCGACAAGGACTTCACGGCGATCGTCGTGAAGGAGTATCCCGGCGCCTACGGATTTTTGCGCGACAACGTGAACTTGGTGATTCGAAACATCCGGAGCACGATCGAGCAGATCACGGAGGCGTCCAACCAGTTCGCCGAGGGCGCGCGGACGATCGCCGAGAGCGCGCAGAACCTTGCGCAGGGCGCACAAACGCAAAGCGCCAGCGTGGAGGAGATGACGGCCTCGACGGAGGAGCTTGCCCGAATCGTCGATGCGGTGAAAGAGAGCGCCAACGAGACGGCGAAGGTAGCGACTCAATCGAGCATCTTGGCGGAAGAGGGCGGCTATGCGGTCCAGAAGTCGATCGAATCGATGGAGCAGATCCGCGGCAGTTCGCAGAAGATCAGCGAGATCATCCAGGTGATCGCCGAGATCGCGAGCCAGACGAACCTGTTGGCGCTCAACGCGGCGATCGAGGCCGCTCGCGCCGGGGAGCACGGCATGGGCTTCGCGGTCGTGGCCGATG
>JAEWUR010000364.1 GCA_023397045.1 Planctomycetota bacterium | reverse complement strand
CCTTGGGCAATGACGACACTCCGCCGGCCAGCGAGCGCGTCACGATCGGCCACATCGGCATGGGCACCCGCGGCCGCCAGATCTTCGACGAAATGAGGGCCCTACCGCAGGCGCAGAGCGTTGCCGTGGCCGACTGCTATCGCGACCGGCGCGATTCGGCCGCCGCGCAAATGCAAGGTACGGCCTATGCCGATTTCCGCGACATCCTGGCCCGAAAGGACATCGATGCCGTGATCATCGCCACGCCCGACCATTGGCACGTGCCCATCTGCAACATGGCGGTTCGGGCGGGCAAACACGTCTATGTTGAAAAGCCGCTTGGCCTGACGATCGACGAGGATCTGGCCTGCCAAAAACTCGTCGCCGAAAAGGGCGTCGTCTTCCAATATGGCACGCAGCAGCGAAGCATGGAGCGTTGCTTCCGCGGCTGCGAAATGGTTCGCCGCGGAGTGCTTGGAAAGCTGCTTGCCATCGAAGTCGACGCGCCCAACGGTGGCGTCGGCGGTTCGACCGTCGAATCGCCCGTGCCCGAGGGATTCGACTACGAGATGTGGCTTGGACCTGCACCGCAGAAACCTTACACGGTCGATCGTTGCCATCCGCAGGGCACCTACTGGATCTACGATCAGTCGATCGGCTACCTTGCCGGTTGGGGCGCACATCCGTTGGACCTTATGATCTGGGCCAGCGACGCCGATCTGAGCGGACCGATGGTGATGGAAGGCGTCGGAAAAATTCCGACCGAGGGTCTCTACGACACCGTCTACGATTGGGACGTGAAAGGCCGATTTGGAGAGGTCGATTTTCGGTTCCGACCCGGTGAGGATCGGACGCGGTTTATTGGCGAAAACGGTTGGATCGAAGTGTCCCGGGCGTTGGTTCGCAACATCGCGAGCGATCCGGCGCTGCTGAAAGGCAGGTTTACTCCTTCCGAGAACCGCCTGAAGCACGATAAGTTTGTTCAGAACTTTACCGACGCGGCCTGTATCGGGCACATGGGCAGTTTCGTCGAGGCGGTCGCCAAGAACGATCCGAAGGCGACGTTGACCAGCGTCCAGGAATCGGTCCGAAGCGACGTGATTAGCCACCTGTGCAACATTGCGATTCGCACCGGCGAGACGATCACCTGGGATCCGTTGCAGCAGGTCATGACCGGCGGAAGCGAGGCTGCGAAAGCCATGCTCAGCCGACCGATGCGCGGCGGATGGGAGTATTGACGCGGATTTCCTGGTCAAAAGACCGTAACCCATCGCGGCTCCGCCGGGTATTATGGATATCGGCGGCGTTGGGCGGCCGAAGCTGGCGCGGCCGAATTGGCAAATTTCCACGGACACCTCTATAATGACCGCGTGGAAGCACCGTGAGACCTGCGCCCGCGGCTGCGCGGCCCCCACCTCGCATTGCACTCCTGAACAACAACGGAGAGTTCCGCATGCTCAATCCACTACGAAACCTTGCCCTCGGGTTCTTTCTTGCGACAACGATCACAGCGTTCGATGCGCCGACCATGGCCGACGACGTTTTGCGTTGCGTTCGGGACGACACGACCGGCACGATTCTCGACGGCGACAGGCCGATCGTGCGATATCGTTATGCCGACGTGGCGAAAAAACCCTATGTCGATCAACTGTTCACGCCTTCCGGCGTGCAGATTCTTCGCGATTCGCCTGACGACCACAAACACCACCACGGATTGATGTTTGCGATCGCCGCCGACGGCGTCAACTTTTGGGAAGAATCGGAAGCGAACAGCGGAACGGAAAAAGGCGAAAACTTCAAAGAGATTCCCGACGGGTTCGAGCAGGATGTCTCGTGGATCGACCCCAGTTCGGAGAAGCCGGTGCTCGTCGAACGCCGAACCATCGAGGCCATCCCGTCGGCCGATCTGGGCGCGACGCTGATCGAGTGGTGCACCACGCTCGAAACATCGCCCGACCGCGACGAGGTCGTCCTCGATGGCCATCCGTATTACGGACTCGGCATGCGGTTCGTACAATCGATGGACGTCGGCGGCCGGCTCTTCAATGCCGACGACAAGCCCGGCGAGTTGATCGAAGGCGATCATCGACTTACGTCGACACGATGGTGTGCCTACACCGCGAAAGCCGACGGCAAACCGGTCACCGTGGCCATTTTCGATCATCCGACGAATCCTCGCCGCCCGGCGACTATGTTCACGATGCAAATGCCGTTTGCCTATCTCTCGGCTACGTTGAACGCATGGCGAGAGCCGATCGCGTTGAAGGCCGGTCAGCCGATGGAACTTCGCTACGGCGTTGCTCTTTGGGACGGTGAGGTCGACAAATCGACGGTCGAACAACTCTATCAGCGTTGGCTCAATCTTACCGCGGTCGATAAGTCGCCGTCGAAGTCGGCGGCGTTGAGCGTTCCGCCGCAGCCGCTTTGGCGTTTTGCCTGGGTGAGCGACATGCACATGGGCTCGGCCTCGCCCGAATACATCGCCAAGGCGTTTCGCTTCATCGACGAGCAGTGGAAGCCTAATTTCGCGATGTTTACGGGCGACAACAATTTCGTCGAAGCGGCGCCGAATCCCGCCGACCCGACCGAGACCAAAGAACTTCGGCGGCAGCGGTACCTGAAGGATTTTTTTGAGAAGAATCTGAAGACGCCGTTTGTCGTGATCCCGGGCGACAACTGGCCCGCCGAGTTCGATCGCGTGTTTGGACCGAAGCAGTACAGTTTCGACTATGGCGGCATTCACTTCGTGATGCTTGCCCCCGACCGGATTTATCACGGAAAAAAACACGAGGGGCTGTCGGTCTTTGACAAACCGACGATGGATTGGATTGCCGAGGATCTTGAGCACAGCGCCGGGCGGCCGACGGTCGTGGCGATTCACGAGCCGATCTATCCGCCGACGTTCCTCGACGCGCCGCAACTGTATGAGATGCTCAAACCCTGTTCGAACGTTGTGGCCGTGTTGCAGGGCCATCTGCACGTCGGCATGGAATTCCATCGAAATGGCGTGGCCTATCTGGTCGCGCCGTCGTTGGGGAAGCCGCCGTCGAAGGCGATGCGATTGGTCGAAATCTTTCCCGACAAGATGCTCATACGAACGGCCGCCTATGAGAAAGATGGCGACCGGTTCGTGGTCGGAAGAGACACGCAAGAAATTCGCATTCCCAAGCCATTGCGCGACACGTTGTCGTCACCTGCGCCGGGCGCGGAGATTTTCGGCAATTACGATGCCGTGCCCGCCCATCCGCTGATGATCGATCCTTCGCTCGAAAGCCGTTCGGGCGAACTGATTAAGAACGCGCTGAAGGCGGTCCTTCCTTTTCCGTAGGAGCCGACAGGACGTTGAAAGCGGCTCGGGCGGCCGCGACGAACGCTTTGACGGCGGCCGCGTTTTTTCGGCCGGGCTGCGACTCAACGCCGCTGGCGGTGTCGACCGCCGCTGGGGCGACGGTTTGGATGGCCATAGCGACATTGCTTGGCGTCAGTCCTCCGGCGAGCACCAAGGGCGGCGCGTTGGTGAACGATGCATAACGTTTGGCGATTTCCCAGTCGGCGACCTTGCCCGTTCCGCCGTATTCACCCGGCACGAACGCATCGAGCAGAACCATCTGCAACGTGACGCCCAGGTCTTGGCACAATACAAGATAGTCGATGACCGGTTCGAGGGCGTCGGGACCGACGCGAAACGCCCGCATGATGGGGCGGTTGCCCAGATCGACGAGGAACTCGGGCGGCTGGTCGCCGTGTAGCTGGATAAGATCGAGCGACAACTCGTCGAAGATGCGGCAGATCTCCTGGGCCGGCGTGTCGACGAATAGTCCGACCTTGGTCAGTCCGTCGGGCAGCGTTTTGAGGATTTCGGCGGCCGTCTCGGGCTCGACAAAGCGTGGGCTGTGGGCGTAGAAGTTCAGGCCGACGGCGTCGGCGCCCGATTCGACGACGGCCTGAGCGTCTTCCAGGCTGGTGATGCCGCAGATTTTGACTTGGAACATTTTTGCCTGCTCCGGTCGACGAAAAACAATGCTGGGGAGAAGATTTCCCTTATCTTCGCGAATCATTGGTCGGTTGGCAAGTATGGATTTAAGGTTCGGAATGCCGCAGGTCGATGTCGATCTTAGGGGCTGCTATGCGCCGAGGGAGTTTTGGAGCGTGTTTCGGGGGAGGATGACGAATGTCACGATCGCAAGTCGGGCCGGTTCGGCCACGGATGGTTCGAAAAGTGCCGGTCCTGTTCTGTCTGCTGATGGCAGGATTGACGGCCGCGATCGTCTATCGCTGGGGTGTTGGGCGGC
>JAEWUR010000363.1 GCA_023397045.1 Planctomycetota bacterium | reverse complement strand
ACTTTCCACCGCGGAAAGGCAAGGCGAACGTGTTGCGGCTGATCCGCCAACTCGTCTCGGTCGAACCGGTGGCCGCCGAAACCGATCTGTCGGTTGCCTTGGATTATCTGAACCGCGTCCAAAAACGCCGTGCGGTGGTCTTCCTGCTGAGCGACTTTTTGGCGCCGGCCGCGCAACATGCGATGGCCATTGCCAATCGGCGTCACGACCTGGTGGCCGTCACCTTGCGCGATCCGCGCGAAGAGACGCTGCCCGACGTCGGGTTCATCACGCTTCGCGACGCCGAGACCGGCGAAGTGGTCGAGGTCGATACACACCATCCCGAGGTTCGCCGGCTGTTCGCGAGCCGTGCGGCCGACCGGGCCGGAGCGTTGTCGAATCGGCTAAAAAAGGCCGGCGTCGATCAACTGGCCATCCGCACCGATGAGGATTATCAGAAAAGCCTCCGCCGCTTCTTCCGGATGCGGGAAAGGAGGTTCCGATGAACGACGGCCGAACCGTTCTAGCCGTATTGCTGGGCGCGCTGATTCTCTCGGGCTGCAAACCGGCGCCCGAAACGCCGACGGAAGACCCGGCCGCCGCGCACGCGCGCTGCGAAGTCGAACAGGGCCCGGTGCGAGTGACGGCCGAAATCCAGCCGGTTCATCCTCGGCTGTCCGACCTGCCGACGCTGACGCTGACCGTCGACCATGAGGAAGGCGTAACGGTCCAAAAACCGCTATTCGGCACGAAGATCGACACGCTGACGATCCGCGACCTGCGCGAGCCGCTGCCGAAATCGGAGAACGGCCGCGTCATGACGAAACAAATCTACACGCTCCAACCGACCGAGATCGGCCGGGTGCGGATCGATCCGATCCCGTTCACCTATGCCGATCATCGTCCGTCGGGCGACAATCGCGAACACACGATCGAAACGAAGCCGCTGTCGGTCGAGATCACGTCGCTGTTGGGCGACAAGACGCCGAAGCTTGGCGATTTGCGCGGGCCGGCCTCGCCAGTCAGCCTCGACGGGGGCATCCCGAGTTGGGCGTGGGCGATCCTGGCGGTCGCGGTGGTTGCCGCCGTGATGTTGTTGCGTCGACGACGCCGAATCCAGCCCGAGACGTATGTCCCCCGAAAAATCCTGACGGCCGAAGAGTTGGCCAACATGGAATTGGACAAGCTCGTGGCCTCGGGCCTTGCCGAGACCGATGTCAAGCAGTTCTTCATCGAGTTGACCGGCATCGTGCGGCGATACATCGAACGCACCACGTACATCCGCGCTTCGGAACAAACCACGGAAGAGTTTTTGCGCGAGTTTAGCCGCAGAAGTCCCCTCTCCCTTCGGGAGAGGGCTAGGGTGAGGGCGGTGGATGAAGAGGCCTCGCCGTCGTCGCCTCCGGTCGAAGCGAACGACGGAGGTCTTTGGGACAAACGCCTTCCTTTGCAATACTTTTTGGAGGCGGCCGACCTGGTGAAGTTCGCCGCGCATCGGCCGAACTCGGAAGACATTGGCGAAAGCGTCCGCCGGGCACGATTGTTTATTGGAAACGGAAGATCAACTGCCACGAACGAAGTGTGTGCCACTGGCTCTGCCAGTGCAGCACCGCCGACCGATCCAGGCACTGGCAAAGCCAGTGGCACCCAAGACCCCTGACAGCCAATAGACCAAGGTAACCATGCTGGGCTTTCGATTTCATGATCCGCTGTGGCTCGTGCTGCTGATCCCGCTGCTGGCGATGGTTTGGTGGAACCGTCGCCGCCCGGTGGCCGCCGTCGTCTATTCGAGCGTCGAATCGCTCAAGAGTCTGCCTCGGACCACCGCCCAGCGCATGCGGCGTTGGCTGCCGTGGCTTGGGATGGCCGGTCTTGCATTGCTGGTCATTGCGTTGGCGCGTCCGCAGAAAGGGAAGGAAGAATATCGTGTGCGAACCGACGGCATTGCGATCGAAATGTGCATCGACCGTTCCGGCTCGATGAGCGCGAAGGATTTTGAAATGGATGGCAAGCCCACGACTCGGCTCGACGTGGTCAAGGATACGTTCGAGAAGTTCGTCAAGGGCGGCGATGGTTTGCCCGGTCGGCCGGACGACCTGATCGGCCTGGTCGATTTCGGCGGCTACGTCGAAGTGAAATGCCCCTTGACGCTCGACCACGGTGCGTTGGATCAACTGCTCGACACGGTCAAGATTGCCGAACCGGTGGTCGACGCCGCAGGGCGGGTCGTCAACAAGAAGCTATACGAGGAAGATCAGGCGACCGCTATCGGCGACGCGCTGGCTACGGCCGTCGATCGGTTGAAGCCGATCAAAGCGAAAAGCAAAGTCATCATTCTGCTGTCGGACGGCGTGAGCAACGCCGGGTTGCTGAGTCCGGAAGAGGCTGCTCAGATCGCCAAGACGTTCGGCGTCAAGGTCTACACGATCGGCATTGGCACGACCCATCCGACCGGCGTTCCGATGCCGAGCCTGTTCGGCCAGACGATGATGATTCCGACGCGCGTCGAGTTCGATGAGCGAGCGTTGAAGCGGATTGCCGCCGCGACCGGTGGACAGTATTTCAGCGCCGAGGACACCGAATCGCTCAAAGACGTGTATGCCGCAATCGACAAGCTCGAAAAGACGACGTCCGAAGGCCGCATCTATACCGACTATCGCGATCTGTTCGAGTACCCGTTGATGATCGGCGTCGTCCTGTTATTGACTTACACCGTACTGACTGCAACCCGATTCCGAACATTACCCTAATCCCTAACCCCTAGCCCCTAGCCCCTAACCCCCAGTCCCTAACCCCCAGTCCCTAGTCCCCGCTTTTTCATATGCATTTCCAACATCCTGCAATCCTGTTGCTCTTATGGCTGCTGCCCGGCGTGGTGGCGCTGCTTGTCAGGGCGCAAAAGCGTCGCGTCGCGGCGGCCGAGCGGTTTATCGATCGACCGATGATCGCCCGACTGATGCCGGAATTGAAGGGCAGCAGGCCTTGGACCAAGGGCACGCTGTTGGTTTTGGGACTGGCATTGCTGATCGTCGCGGCCGCGCAGCCGCAATACGGCGTTTATTATGAAAAAGTCAAACAGCAACACGGCGTCGATTGCTTCGTGTTGCTCGACGTGTCGAAGTCGATGTTGGCCGAGGACGTCACGCCGAGTCGTCTCGCCCGGGCGAAGTCGGATATTCGCGATCTGCTGAAAAAACTCGGCGGCGACCGTGTCGGGCTGATCGTTTTCGCGGGCAAGCCCGTGCTGAAAGTGCCGTTGACGACCGACTCCGGCTTCTTCGACATGGTCTTGGATGACGTCGACACGAGCAGCGCGCCACGGGGCGGCACGTTGATCGGCGACGCCATTCGGAAGGCGCTCGACTCGATGCCGCCGCAGGGCGATCACGACCAAATCATCGTGTTGCTGACCGACGGCGAAGACCAGGACTCGTATCCGTTGGATGCCGCCAAGCAAGCCGCCGAGCGCGGCGTGAAAATCTTCACCGTCGGACTGGGCGATTCGAACGAAGGCGCGAGAATACCGATTCGCGACGCGTCGGGCAATCTGACCTACGCGAAAGACGAAGGCAAAGAGCACTGGTCGAAGACCGACCAGACGGTTTTGCAGGAGATTGCCAACGCGACCGGCGGCGCTCACGTCTCGGCCGGCACTCGGGCGTATGATTTGGGACAAGTCTACGAAGATCGGCTGTCCAACCTGACACGCGGCGAAGGCGATCAGGAGGTCGACCGGCAAAGGCTCAACGATCAGTATCAAGTCTTCCTTATTTTGGGACTCATTCTCTTGACCGTCGAATTCTCGCTGCCTTCTTGTTCTGAAAAGACGCATCGCGCCGGTTCGCTGACGCCGGCCGTGTTGGTGGCCGCATGGGTCGTTGGTTCTTCGATCTTTGGCGCGACGCCGGCACAGGCGGCATTCGGCGGCACGGCCGGCAAGGTCGAGCAAGGCGTCGAGGCTTTTCGGGGCGGCGATTTCAAGACGGCCGCCGAAGCGTTCGGGGCCGCCGCCGAGTCGATGCCGAACGAGCCGCGCATCGCGTTCGACCTCGGTTGCGCGTATGCCGCACAGGGTGAGAACGATAAGGCGGTCGAGCAGTTCCAAATTGCGGCGGCCTCGCAAAATCGTCCGCTGGCCGCGACGGCCGAATACAACCTCGGTTGCTTGGCTATCGCCAGGGCGAAGACTGCTTTGGGTGAGAAGCCCGAGGAAGTGAAGCCCGAGGTGCGTCCGCAAGCGTTGGGATTGTTCGATCAGGCGACCGGCGATTTTCGCGAGTGTTTGGCCATCGATCCGGAGAATTCCGACGCACGATACAACCTTGAAACGATTCAGCTTTGGACGAAGCATATCCAAGAGGCGTGGCGCAAGCGTGACGCCCAGGACCGGCGTCAAAAAATGAGTTTGCCGGAATATCTGCAATGGATGGAAAAGGAACAACGCGATCTGCGCGCGAAGAACAAGCCGGTGGCCGCCGAATCACCGTCGCCGAAGCGCCGCGAAGAAATCCGCGACCTCGAACATTCGCAGCACGATCTGGCAGACGAGATCGAGCCGCTGAAAGAGAAGATCCACGCGGCGTTGACCGCCCCGGCCAATCCTCAGCCGCAAACCGATCCGGCGGGCGCGGTGGCGAATCCGCCGCAGGCTGCCCCGGCCATGTCGGGTCCGGAGGTCGAACGAGCCCTGGCCCTTTTCAATCATTTGGCCGACGAAGCACACGGGTCGATGACCGACGCCGCCGATCGGTTGGCCGCCCAACAATTGGCCGAGGCCGCGAAACCGCAGGCCGAATCGGTCGAGAAGATCGATGGCATCTACACGGTCGTCTCCCCATTCTTCGATCTGGTGAAGAAGGGCATTGCGAACCAAGAGGCGCGAATTGCCGAGTCGAAAAAGGTTTCGGAGAAACCGGAATCGGACAAGAAGGGCGAAGCCGACGAGCCCGATTGGGCCGAGTCGGCCTGGAACCAGCGGTTCGTCACGAACTATGGCCGCGTGTTGGCCGCCAAGGCGAAACGCGAATTGGAGCAACTCGAAGCAACGCCCGAGATGACGCCGGAACCCGCCGAACCAACCGAATCGGCCGATGCGGCGAAGTCTCCCGATGCCTCGACCGAGGAAAAGCCCAAGGAAGAGTCGGAGCAAGAGAAGGCCAAGAAAAAGCGAGAGGAGATGCGCCGCGCGTTGCAGGCGGGTATCGACCTGTCGCCGAAGGTCGTGGAGTTGAGCAACAAGGCCGCCTCGGAACTCGATGCGTCGCGGCCCGCGACGGCCTTGCCCTCGCAAGAGGAAACCCTTAAACTCCTGCGAGAAATGCTGCCGAAGGACGAGCAGAATCAAAACGAGCAAAACAAGGATCAGAAGAACCAAGACAACGAAGACCGGAAGAAGGGTCAAGACAAGAAGGATCAGGACGAGCAGAAGAAGGATGAACAGAAGAAAGATCAACCGCAGCAGCCCAAGCAGGACAAAGAGGATCAGGCCGACCAGCAGCCGCAGAAGATAAAGGATCCGTCCGAGCAGCAGGCCGAGGAGGCGATGCGACAAGTTCGCCAGCGTCAGGACGATCGCAAGGAGAAGCAGAAGATCTTGCTCGAACGAATCAATCGCCCTGAACGCGTCGACAAGGATTGGTGATTTCCATGCAACGAATCGTGTTGGCAATGTTCGGTCCCCTCTCCCGACCAACCTTCGGTCGGTGCCCGG
>JAEWUR010000330.1 GCA_023397045.1 Planctomycetota bacterium | reverse complement strand
GGCTAATTGCATCGACTTTGTCGAGCAAGCCCAAATCAAAACAATCCGCAAGATAGGCCATGCCGTCAACGCTGCGGTCACCTACCGCAGGGCCAATAATGACGGCAGAGGGGTCCGCCGCGCGTATTGCGGATGATACTTCATCGACAAACGCGATGTAATTCGCGGGAATCTGCGCCCCCTCGCCATAGCCACTCGGCTCATTCCAGAGTTCATACATCACGCCATTGCCCGCGAATTGCGCCGCCGCCGCACCGGCGAAATTGGCATAGTTCCGTCGCCATGTGGCCGAACCCATGTCCGTGACGCCGTAAAGTGGATTGCCCCAGAACAGATCGTACATAACCCGAATACCACGTTGATTGCATGCGGTAATCATGGCGTCGTCGTTGGAAAGATCGAAGTCGTAGACGCCCGACGCTTGTTCGCATACGTTCCAATAGAGATTCGTTCGGACAACCCCCACGCCAGTCTCATCAAGAAGGTTCCAGTCCTCGATGTTCCACCCGAGATTTAGGCCAACACTGCCAGACACGGTCCCCGATGGAAAACCATATTCAATGGCATGGGCATAGCTGGCCAATACAGAGGAAAAACACAGTGATACCAGAAATGCTTTCATCGGCGTTTCCATTTCACGAAGACTAAGACGTCCAGTATCATCCAGCGAATATTGAGTAGCGGAAAACAAGGCGTGGTTGGGACAATCCTTTGCGTGGCCATCCCAACCACGCAGAAATACTCTTATTTCCGCTTGCGCCACGCATAGGCGAGCAGTCCAACCAATGCACTGGACACAAGCCAGAGACTGCCGGGTTCCGGCACACTCGTTACCGTGAAATAGCCAAAATCAGCGCCCGGCGTCGCCGCTCCGCCAATCCAAGTCTTGGCATAGAGCCCGATCTTCAACGTCCCGGACACGCCGTCTCCGATTCCGGGAAACTCCGAATCGTTGACGGCGGCCACCTCCGTCCATGCGGTTGCTCCGTCCTGCTTATAGGAGCATGTCCACGTCGCGGCATCGCTGTCCCGAACTATTTGGAGATGATATGCCTTGGTTAAATCCAACGCACCAGGTGTTGCGTGAGTGAATGTACCACAGCCTTGCGCGATAATGGTGGGGTTAGCGATATCGGTGTAGCCGCTATCGCGATACAACGCAAAGCCCATGTCGTAGCCATGGTACGTCCCCCAGTAGGGCGTTGTCTCGTGCTCCGTATCATACACCATAATGCCCGCAACGAACCTGTCGGGCATCGTTCCGCCGTTGACGGTGGCGGCGTCAACCATTGTTTCCACCACGAAGTCCTCCGAAGGGTTCACCAAGGTGGTCAGCAAGAATGGCGCCGAGTTTCGGGCGGCCGCCCAGGTCGCACCCGTCCAAGAGTCCTCGCCGCCGCTGGCAAGTTTCAGCCGCAAATAGCCTGCCCGATCTGTTAGGCTGCAAGTGTCGTCGTGATCCGGATCGCTCAACGTCCACTCGGGGCCCAACGTCGTGCTGCTGAAGTCGTCGTTAAAGTCTATTGCGGATGCCGGCCCCGCGGTACAGGCCAACAACAGCAATCCAATAATCGCAATCTTATTCGTCATGACACATTTCTCCCATAACTGACGATCGATTCCTTTGAAACATACCAAATCACGGGGAAATGGAACGTGGGGGCGGCGTAGAAGGAACCGCCCTCACGAATTCCATCATCCACCTTCGAACGCGTTTCATTTCCTCTTGCGCCAGGCGTAGGCCACAAGACAGAACAGGGCGGAACCCACCAAAGTCAACACCGCTGGCTCGGGCACGGATTGTGTCACGCTGAAGCTGATTCCCGTAAGATCGGCGCTGCAGTTGGCTCCGGGACCAATCTGCAAATAGAGCATGTCGCCGCTGGCTACCGTGATGTTCGGAACAGTGATGGTCCCGGTCGTCCCGGCATCTGCCATGACGCCTTGAGATAGTGCAGTGCTGCTTCCGCTCTTAAATAGCCAGTATGTGACCCCATCAAAACTCGGATGGTACACAGTATTCTGATCCGTCACCGAAAAGCTGGCATCGACTTTTCCGGTAATCGGGCTCTTCCAGCCGATGTCCGCAGTACGAAAATCAGTCAACTCCCCGTTGTTCCATGGGGAGACCCGAAGCTCGGTGCTGACAGCGGGGTCTTTGCCGACGAAGTTCCACGCGTCGGTCATCCATGCACTGTACCCGGGCCCAACCCCGGCGTACGCGGTGAACAGATCGTAACCACTCATGCTGCCACCGGCGTTCGTGGTATAGCCATACTGCCAAGTGGCGTCTGTGGTATTACCCGTCGCGTGGAAGTCGGCGGCGGCATCCCATGTTGTTGTTTCCCCATTTGCCATGGAAAGTCCGACCACCAACGCCAACATGACCGAAAAAGACAACGCAATACTTCGAACTCTCATGACATAAACCCTTTACACGAATTGTAACGACCGCCATGGGGTGTCAGTAACATACCGACATCAATTATCCCCATTGTGCGGTTTTCCATTGCTCTTCTCATTCAAATCCACCATTCTCAAGTATTCCAGCGGCATTTCCTCAGCCATACGTTCCCTGCAACGATTGTCTTTTGGGCTTCTTCGCAAGGCATCCTTTCTGACGATTGCTTCCACCCCCTATTCACAAGTCAGTTACCGATCAATTTCTGCCTGCGCTCACTGAGTTATCATCGGTTTGCCGATCTGAATTGGCCGACGGCACGAGCAAGTAGCTGTCATTGCCGCCGTCGAGGATCAGCTTGCCGTCGCTGATCCGGGCGTTTCCTCGCAGTTCTCCCATGGGGAAATAGCCCATCGAATCCCGTGCCGTTCCGTCCTCGAACGTCCATTGGGCCAAGGGGCGAACGGCTGACGGCGTGTTGGGCTTCAACGAGGCGATTGCCTCCGGCCGAAGAGCAACGTCATAGACC
>JAEWUR010000240.1 GCA_023397045.1 Planctomycetota bacterium | reverse complement strand
CACCTATCCCGTACCGCATTTTCGGCAAACCATCGATGCGCCAGGCGGGCAATACACCTACGAGTGGCTTGGCAATACCGTGCTAAGCGTCGATCCGCCGGGCGAGGGATTGTCATTGTTCATGCATACGCCGCGGAAATTGCCGGAAATCAAGCCTTGATCGAGAACAGGAAATGCACCATGGCAACATGCCTCAGGATGACCTGCTTCCTATGTGCGTTGGTGAACAGGAGTTTTTGGCCCTGTGCTGCCCGACATTTTTTATCTGAGTGCCAATAGCGACGCAACTCTCCGTTCTGGCTTGTCGAGGTGAAATGCAAATGTGTCTTCGTTATATCGCTTATGTTGCGGTCTGCGCGTCGCTCGGATGGGTGGACACAGGCAGAATCGTTGCCGAAAACAAAATCGAAGATATCGTTGTTGGCGACGCCTACGTCCGCTCGGAAGCTGATGGGGTGCGGTGGCGGATTGGCTCGAAAGGCATCGAACAAGTGCTGGAATGTTCCGATGGACGACTGCGGCTAACCAGCTATCAAAACAAGTTGACCGATCCTGCGACGGAATTTGTCGCGTCAGAAGAGGCCTGCGCTCCCTTCGCTCTCGATGTGCGGCCATTTGCGGGATGTTTTTCGTTCGAAAACGTCTGGCAGAAGATGCTCGAAGAAGGCAATCGTCTGGATCCGGCCGACGACAAGGTGAGCATGGACGTGAAACGCGGAGAGTTGGTCGGATTCTGCGTTCTGGCCGAAAGCGATGACGTTCTGGATGATGTCGAGTGGACCACCAAAGTCGCCTATCAGGACGGGCCGAGTTATCTCTCGTCCGACGGCGCGAAATTGGAACAAGGCCCCGGGTGGTTCTATTATCAAATCGCCACAGGATCGGACTGCATGGAGGAGTTGGGGGAAGTCGCCGAATTGGACGTCAACGGAAAGAAGATGCCGGCCCGGGTGGCGACCGGATATCGTGCGCCGTTCGAGACACACGGCGTCGGGACAACTTTTTTCGCGCCGCGCAATTCCTACACGCTCGTCCGGGCATGGAAGGCTCCGCAAGACGGAAAGGTGACGCTCACCGGCGAAGCGATTCTCCAAAGCGGCCGCTTGACGAAGCTTAGTATTGTCAGAATCACTCCGATGTCCGACGCCCACCGCTCGTTGCCGAACGATTTCATCGCCTGGACGCTGGAACGCGCGGAAGCGAGTGAAGTGAACGAAGGGGGGCGTCCGGCCGCACAGTTGTCGCTGCATGTTGCACGTGGTTCGCTCCAAGCCAGCGTGCGGATCGTGGCTTTTCCGGGCACGCCGGTGCTTCGGCAATGGGTGACGCTCGAAAACAAGGGATCGACGACCGTTTCTCTCGCTTCGCCGGCACCGTGGATCTTGAGCCTCGACAGCAAGGACGCCGAACAGTACACGAACTATTGGCTCGACGGTGGCACGACGCCGGTTGGGCCAAATATCCGGACTGGCCGGTGCCGGACAGCTACAACACTGTTTTTACGCCGAGCTACGAGGGACCCGATTTTTCGAACACGCTGCATTATCTTGCAAAGTATGGAATGCAGTACATTTTGTGGTTCTCCGACCGCCCGTCGAACGGCGTTATGGACACGAAAGTCGCCTCGTGGGGCAATTTCCAGCGGCGGACCGACGCCATTCGTCGTTGCGATTGGACTGAGGATCATGATTTTCGGAATGAAGTGAAGACCTTTTTGAAAAACAATCCTCGCAGTTCTTTCCATACCTGTAGCGGTGGGAGTCGCTATTCCCACCAGTTCGAAATCATGCGACTCGGCGACGTCCATTTTCTGGCCGACGGCGGACGCGGTCCTGAGTTGAATTACTATCTTTCGTTTCTCGAACTGCCCGACAAATGGGTCGATGTGATCGATTCCATCTTCAGCCGAGGCAAGGTGAGTCCGGCGTCCCAAAAACAACTGCTCGTGATGACGCCCGCCTGGGGGTTCGATTGCACGCACGACGACGATATGGAAACCTTGCGACTCGTCAATCAAATCTACGATTATTTGAAACACGAAGGCGTAGTTGGCCGATGGAGCTTCGCGTTTCATCCCAGAATCACCGGCGATGATCCGATTTTCTATCTCCAACGATCTAACGTCGATCACACGAAGGCGTGCATCGTTCTTAGACACTGGAGTCCGGCGCCGTTTACCGTCTATCCCGTCGAACTGCTGCTGGAACATGCCTACGTCGTGGGTTTTGAATCGACGCCCGAGACCACCGTCCGAACCGGCGCCGATCTGATGGAGCACGGAATTGAAATCAAGAATCAGAAACCAGGCGAATTGATCTATCTCGGTCTGCCAGATCGACCGGGCGGTGGAGAAGACGCCGTTGCCCCACAATCGCCGGCCCGCGTGTTGGCCCGCTATGAGGTCAACGCCGGCTACAGCGGCATCGGTGTCTACTGGTCGCCTGGGTCCGACGATGGTTGGGTCAGCTACTACGAAATCCGCCGCGACGGCGTCGTGTTAGGCAAGACCGTCAAGGGGGAATACTATTTCGATCATGCGGAAGGCTGGAGCCCCCGGGCTCGCTATGACGTTTGCACCGTCGACGCGCACGATAACCGAAGCGCATGGACCGCAGCCGTTCCGTGCCGCAGTGAGCCAATCACCGCGTGGTCGCTCGGCAGCCATTTTGCAGTGGCCGGACGCGAAGGCTGGAAGGCCGAGACCAGCGACGATGGCAAGACGTTCTCCCCGATGAATTGGGTTCCTGCTGCGCGTAACCCCGGCGGCGATCTCGGAGGAACGCCCAACCAGCCGGGCGGCGTCGAGGGATACTGGGAAGGCAAAGGCGGCGCTCGGGTCGGGCGAGGCTGGCAACAGGCATCCACCGACACGGCCTGCGTACGCACGTGGGTCGCTCCACAGGGCGGCCGTATTCACGTCGTGCGACGAGCCATGAAAGAATGGTTTCGCCAAAACCTGGGCACGGTGCAGCGATCGAAAATCATGCTGAACGATCGCGTCGTGTGGCCAGCCAACGGTGACTGGGGCGCCGTGTCGCTTGGCGATCTGTATGGCGATGCTCGCCCACCGACGCAATACTGCAAGCCATTGAGGTTCAATAGTTCCAAGTTTGCCCGTGTTGGGCCCGCGAATCTCGACTGCGGAAATGACAGACTCGCCTGGGGGACCACATTTCCAGTTGGACACGACGCTCGTACGTCATCGTCTAATACGCCCGAAGTTGTACAGGTTGTAGGGTTGCGGAAAGGCCGAGATTTCATCGTTTTCCAGATTGCCCGCCAACGTCCGTTGTCTTGGCTACAAATTGGCTACATGAACATGTCTGCCGGTCCGAGTTGCATGGAGTTGCCTTCAAACCCATCGTTGGCAAGTGGCACACTTCTTCGAATGTTCTTTGCATGACCTCTTTAAGTGTTGTTTTCTTTGGGGATGGCATCAATTAAGAAAAATCACGACATACGATGTCTGCCGGGGTCCGACAACTAATATGCTACCCGCTCCTGGTCGCAAAGAACCAGCGGCGAATCGGCCAGCGGCAGGTTTTTGAAGACCGTACGAACGTCGGATTGCTGGGAACAACCGACTTTGTAGACCTTGCCATCGAGAAGATCGACCAGCACCGGATCCTTGAAGTCCACGCTGTCAAAGCTGAGCGTGACTCGGCCTGGGATCAGCTTGGACTGCATGGGAACGGGCATCCAGTAGACGATCAGCGGCGCGTCGGTCGTCTTCTCGCGCAGCGTGTAGACGCTGACATCTACGGGAGCAACGTTACCGAGCGAACCGGGCTCGATTTGGTTGACTTGGACGGCAACGGGATTCGCTTCAAAGCGATCGTCGACAAGGCTGGCCAGATTTCGGAAAGCGAAAGCGGCTTGCTTGGGCCTCCATGACTCGGCGGCATATAATCCTTTGCGATTGGTGCCCATCGTGCCACGGTCGGGCCCACCGTCAATTCTGGCTGGATAGTCGTTCAGTACGAAGTAGATCGCCGCGGGCGCCCCCAGCATGGCATCGGAAAGCAATCGCCGCAGCACCCATTTCTCCTGTTTCGTCTCGTCCCACGGTCCGCCAAAGCCCCAGCCGCCCGTATCGGGACTGGAAGGGAAGCCACATTCGCTTTGCCACACTTGGGTCGGTTTTCCATGTTCTTGGAGAATCTGTTGGACCTCGCGCACCCGATCGTTCTGTAGCTCCGGCATCGCATTGTAGGGATGGACGGACCAATAATCGAAGCTGTCCGCGCCGTCGCTTGCCAATACAGCGTTGAGATAATCCGGTTTGACGCCGGATGTGGAGCCGGCCAGGATCGTTGCATCGGCATCATTTTGCCGGATCACCTCGGCGACTTCCTTGACAATCCGGCCATAATCATCGGCAGTTGTTTTTGTTTTCCAGAAACTGTGAAGATTCGGTTCGTTCCACACTTCCCATGTTTTTACTCGGTCGCGGTATCGCATGACGAGCGCCTTGATGTAGCAATGCCACGCCTGGCGAACTTCCGGATTGTCGAGCAATAGGGCAACGTCGGTCAGCACCCGGC
>JAEWUR010000184.1 GCA_023397045.1 Planctomycetota bacterium | reverse complement strand
GAGCAGGCTCCGCTTCGCCTCGTCGACAGCCACGTAGGGTATGCCGCGATCCCGCAAGAAACCCTCGAAAGCCGCTTCGTAATGGTTGTCGCGGTTGGCCACACTCAACCTTCCGCAATTAACAAGATTGTTGACCCGATCAACCGGATGCGAGGATATCGCGGACGGCGGCCAAAATGCTCGCCGCGTCGGCATCCAGCGGAACGTCTTTCTTATCGCCCGTCTGAAGATCCTTCACTTGGCAAACGCCGGATTCGAACTCGTTGCCGCCGGCGATTAGTGCAACGCGGAATCCGCGCCGGTCGGCATATTTCAATTGCTGCCCGAGTTTTTTGGCGTCGCAAAAGACCTCGACGCCGATGCCCGCGGCTCGCAACGACGCAGCCAACCGCAGGTAGTCGTGCAGCCGATCCTTGTCGAAGTACGGGATGAAAACCGGGGCCGGCGTGGCCACTTTCTCGATCATCCCAAGTTCTTCCATCGCGGCCAGAAGCCGATCCAAGCCGAGCGACGCCCCGATGCCGGGCAATTCCTGCGACGTGAACAGTTCGGCCAGGTTGTCGTATCGCCCGCCCGAGCAGACGCTGCCGATGCCGGGCAGCCGGTCCAAAAATGTCTCGAAAATCGTGCCGGTGTAATAGTCCAGGCCGCGCGCAATCGACACGTCGAGCCGCACGCGCTCCGACGGCACGCCTGCCGCCGCGACGCCGTCGAGGACTTCTTTCAACCTTGCGAGGCCGAGCGAACCGGTCTCGTTGCCGGCCACCAGCGGTTCGATCTGTCGAAGCACCTCATCGTTGCCGCCGGCGAGCTCCGACAGTTTCAGAATCTCCCGGGATTGTTCGGCGGTGGTGTTGGCCGTTGCAGCCATCTCCTCGGCCACGGCATCGGGTCCGATCTTGCCGAGTTTGTCTAGCGAGCGAAGCACCGCCGTCGCGCGATCGGCCAAGTCGAGCCGTTCCAACAGACCGGTCAATACCATGCGGTTATTTAGTCGAATCGTGAAGTCCGAAAAACCGATCGCGCGGAACAGGTCGTGGATCACCAGCGCGGTCTCGATGTCGGCGGCGACCGAGCGCGTGCCGATCGTGTCGAAGTCGCACTGCATGAACTCGCGATAGCGGCCGCGCTGCGTATTCTCGCCGCGCCAAACCGTCGCGATGTGATAGCGCTTCAACGGAATGCCCAGGTCGTTGACGTGTTCGGCGGCGAATCGGGCCAAGGGCACCGTCAGATCGAACCGCAATCCGACCCAACGATTGCCGTGATCCTGGAACTTGTAGAGTTGCTTGTCGGTCTCATCGCTGCCCTTGCCGGAAAGAATTTCGAGGTATTCCAACGCCGGCGTGTCGATCGGACTGAAACCGTACGAGCGATACACCCGCCGGGCGGTGTCGATCAGTTTCTCGCGCGGAATCATCGCTTCCGGCAGGTAATCGCGGAATCCTTTGAGCGTTCGTGGCGTAATTCGGGCAGCGGACACGGTGGTTGGGGGGACAGGGATTTTGGGATTAAGGGATTTTGGGATTTGGAGCGACCGTTTACGGTTTCGCACATCGTTGCTGTTTTTTTTTAACTTTCTCTCGACCCGAGTACGGCTTCGGCATATTCCTCGATTTGCTCGGGCGTTTCCCAATAGTGGTCATACACCCAATCTTCTTCATACTCGCAGTTGTCGGTCGTATAGTCGCGACAGATCTGCGGCCGGGTCTCGTAAATCCCGCACAGGTGATCGTCGCGCAGGTGTTTGCAGCGATTTTGGACCAGCAGATACCAACATCCTTCGTCGGTGAAGATCGACGATCGCTCGTGCAGTAAATACCAACGAATATAGTCGAAATCTTGCCAGGTCTTCGGCGTGTCGATCGGCAATGCGAAGTAACAGCAGCATTTCGCCCCGCAATAGTTGCACAAAACCTCGCCCGGCTTCAGGTCTTCGCGATAGGGTTTCGTGCGCGGTTTCCTGGCGGGAATTGTCGGCAGGGTTGCCTCTGGCATATAATTTGCTCCATTCTTCGTATTCGCTGACAGCCCCTTCAGCCTAGCAAATGTGGGTATCTGGGGAAAGGGGCTGCCAGGGCTTTGTGCAATCCGGGACCAAATCGTGGGCAGACGCGAAACCGATGATCGACAAACCAACCGTTCTGATCCTCCGACACATGCGTCACGAGCCGGGCGGCACGTTGGAAACCGCCCTGTCGCTCGCCGGCATCGATTTTCGATATTATGACCTGTATCAGGCGGTGCCCGACCGTTTGCCCCTCGATCAGGCCGTTGGGCTCGTCGTGCTCGGCGGTCCGATGAACGTCGACGAGGTCGACCGTTACCCGTTCCTCTCGCTCGACGTGCAGTGGATCGAGCAGGCGCTGTCGAAAAAATTGCCCGTGCTGGGCATCTGTCTCGGCGCACAACTGCTGGCCAAAACGCTCGGCGCGAAGGTTTACAAAAATCGCGTCAAGGAGATCGGTTGGTATCCGATCGAACTGACGTCTGCCGCGGCCGGCGATCCGCTGTTCGCGCAGAGCGGCAAGCGCATGGTCTTTCAATGGCACGGCGACACGTTTTACTTGCCCAATGGCGCCGTTCACCTAGCCCGAAGCGTCGATTGCGAAAACCAGGCGTTTCGCTACGGCGACAAGGCGTTCGGCGTGCAATTCCACATCGAGATGACCGGCGGCATGATCGACGATTGGCTGACGCATCCCGAGAATTGCGGAGAGATGGCCGCGCTCGACTACATCGATCCCGCCAAAATCCGTCGGCAGACGCCCGGCTACCTACCCGGCCTCCAGACCATGGCGGCCGAGGTGTTCGCACGATTCGCAGGCATGTGCCGCACGGTCTGATGGGTTTTCGATCAGAACATTCCGGTGCCACCGATCCCACCGACCCCTCGGGCTTCGGCAGGCCGTGCCTTATGCTTCTTCACCCGCGGCG
>JAEWUR010000165.1 GCA_023397045.1 Planctomycetota bacterium | reverse complement strand
ACGCTGGACAGTTGCGTCTATGATCCGTCGCTCGGTCTGACACACAACCTCTTCGACGATTTGTTGGCGGAACCCGGCGTGGAGGCCATCGATGTCGACACGCTGTTCTTCGACGCAAGCCTGCTCGATCCCACGGCCAACCAGACGTGGATGAGCTTCGATCTGGACAGCCCGGTGTTGGATGCGGCGTTGTCGGCGGGCAACGCCTTCACGTTGTTGATGTCGCCGGCCGAGGGCGACGCGACGGTCTCGCTTCGGTTCACCTGTTATAACCAGCGGCTGACCAACGGTTCGACAGCCGTTTTCGAGAACGGGCCGATCCTTCAGGTTACAACCGTCCCGGAGCCGGGGACTGCGATGCTTGCCGTGATCGCGTCGCTCTGCTTGGCGGTGATCGTTCGCCCGTCGCGAGACCGTTTGCGACGGGCAATGGCGGCGGTCCGATGATTCGCACCGGTCAGGAACGGATGTCTTGGTGGTCGGTCGGGTTCATGGCGATTCCGGCCGGAGTGGCCATGTTCGTCGAGATGTGCAGCCTGAGCGCCTTGACGTTCACGATGCGGAAGTTCATTACCGATCCGGCGCTGATTACGTTCGTGGGGAGCGCGAATCTGGCATGCAATTTTCTGATTGCGCCCTGCCGGATGCCGCGATGGCGAGCGTTTTCGCTCGTCGAACTGTTGATCGTCATCACCGTCATCGGCGTCTTGATTTCGCTCGTTCTGCCATCGGTCCAATCGGCCCGAGAGGCGGCCCGGCGTGCGCAGTGCGCGAACAACCTCAAACAACTCGCCCTGGCCGCGCAAAACCATCACGCGGCGCAAGGCGCGTTCCCGCCGGGAGTAAACTGCGATCGGCCGGGAAGCGTCTCGCTATTCGTCTACCTGTTGCCGACTATGGAGCAAGCGGCCCTATACGATCAGTGGGACATGGCGAACCTCGGCACGAACGCTCATGGCGGGACAAACGCTCGCACCGCGTCGATTTTGCCGGGGATGATGTGCCCGTCCGATTTCGTGCCGCA
The DNA here is from genome assembly GCA_023397045.1 of Planctomycetota bacterium. Taxonomy (GTDB): domain Bacteria; phylum Planctomycetota; class Planctomycetia; order Pirellulales; family Thermoguttaceae; genus JAEWUR01. The sequence goes on along the minus strand of JAEWUR010000165.1, from coordinate 10,709 downwards.
GAATCCGGTGGAGGTCAAGTGTGGAATGGCATGGTACGGCCTGACCAGCTATGCGGGAAACGGCGGCACGACGTCCTACCCGCCTAGTTCGCGGGAATTGAGCGCCGACGGGATTTTCTTCGCTGCCGGCAAGTACTCTTGTCCGAAACCGGGGCAGAAGGCGGTCTGCTGCGCCGAGGTTCGCGACGGACTGAGCAACACCTTGCTGTTGGGCGAGCGCAGCCACTACGATCCGCCGTTCGATCGGCGCGCGATCCTGGAATCGGAGCGCCCGATCGCGGAGTTCGGCCAGTGGTGCGGCGCGATCAGCAGCATTTCGTTGGGCGATGTGACCCTGGGCACGGCAGCGCCGTTGAACTACCAATTCTCCGACGATCGGGCGACGACCACGGCCGGGTATCTCATCACGCGGGACCTGCGCATCTCAGCGTTTGGCAGCAATCACGTTGGCGGCGCGAACTTCGCCTTGGCCGACGGATCGGTCCGATTCCTGAGCGATGAGATCCCTCACGAAATCCTGCAATTCCTCGGCACGCGGGCCGGCGGTGAGGCGGCCTCGCCCCCGTGACAACCGAAATGGCCGCGTTGCCGTCGGCTGCCGTTCGGAGTGGTCGATGCTTACCGCGGTGTGCAGGTTGAACCGGTTCGGGCTGTCGTGGGATCGATCCCATCGATGCACGGCGGACAGCGATAGAGTTGGCGATTCACGGGCCAACAGAACGTCGGGTACGGTTTTGGGCAGTAGTCGTCGGGGCAGCCGGGGATGCAGCGGCATGGAATGCACGGCATCGGTTTCGGGCAGTAGCAGTCGCAAGTGGTCTGGATATCAGGGCATGGAATGCACGGCATCGGCTTCCGGCAATAGTCGTCGGGGCACCAGCAAGGGACGGCGCACGACTGTGTACACTTCAATGTCTTGTTGACCGATTGGGAGCATCGTTCGCAGGCATGGCCCGTCCCGACGCACAGGAAAAACGCGGCTCCCAATCCAATCAGCAATCGAGTCATCACGGGAACTCGCATGGTTCATTGATTCCGGTTGAGGAAGACGATTTTGGGATCAGGTTTGATCTGCCGTTGGCATCGGCGGTTGCGGAGCCGGCTGTGGCGCGGCCGCCGGCACCGGTTCCATCGGCTGTTCGGCCGGAAGGACAGGTGGCAATCGAGTGTTGCTCAGGCGGATTTGCCAGCCGCCGCCCAATGCCCGATAGAGTTGGATCATGAACTGCGCCACCGAACCTTGCGCGACGGCGAGTTGGTCTTGCTGCACGGTCAACTCGCGTTGGACGGTGTAGACTCGGTTGAAATCGACGGTGCCCTGGTCGTACTGGGCGGAAACCAACTGCACCGATTGGTTGGAAGCGTCAGCGCTTCGGGCCAACGATTCGGCCTGTTGTTCGGCCTTGAGGAAACTGATGATCGCGTCTTCGGCCTCGGCGTTGGCCTGCAACACGGTGTTCTGATATTGGATGGCCAACTGCTGGAATCGCGCCTTCTGGACCTGAATGTTGGCGTTGAGGCGTCCGTAGTTCAGCACATTCCAGCGGAAAGACGGCCCGACGGCGCCGGCCACCGAGTCGGGGCTGAAAAGGTCCGTGGCGTCCATTGCGTCGAGGAAGATCGTGCCGTTGATCGAGAAATGGGGATACAGGTCGGCGGTCGCCACCCCGATCAGCGCACTCTGCGCGGCGACCTCTCGCTCGGCCTTCCGGACGTCGGGCCTGCGGCGAAGCAGTTCGGCGGGAACTCCGATGGCGAGTTGCGGCGGCGGCTTCGGGATGCCCTGGTGATCGGCGAGCACGTCGTCCAGATTCCGAGGCGGAAGCCCCATCAAGATGCACAGCGAATTCATGGCTCGGCGTCGCGCGGCCTCGATCGGGCGCATGCTCGCCTCGGTCTGTTCGAGGTTGGAGATGGCTTGCGTCACGTCGAGTCGCGTGACGGTGCCTGCGCTGAGTCGGTCTTCGGCGATGCGCAGACTTCCACGTTGGATTTCGACGTTCTGTTGGGCGTAGGCCAACCGCTGTTCGGCGATGCGAACATCCGCATAACTTCGGGCTACCTCGGCCAGAAGCACCACGAGGACCTGGTCATAGTTTTCGACCGAGGCGTCGAGGTTGGCGTCGGCTGCCTCGATGGCCCTCCGAAACCGTCCCCAGAAGTCGAGTTCCCAGGAAAGGGTGGCCCCGAGGGTCCACTCGTCATAATTGAAGCCCGGCGCCAGGCCGCCAAGCGAGTTCTTGCTGATTTGGGTTCTGGTATAGTCGCCGGTGGCTGCTTGATTCTGCGGGAACAGATTGCCTGCGACAATCGCTCGTTGGGCGCGGGCTTCGAGGATGCGCAGGCCGGCAACCCGCAGCGACAAGTTCTGCTGATAGGCCGACCCGATCAGCGAATCGAGGATCGGATCGTTGAAGACTTGCCACCAGGCGGCGTTCTGGATCGATCCGCCGCTGATGGTCGGGTTCCCTTCGTCTCGCCATTGGTCGGCCACCGGCGCCGCCGGGCGGCAGTAGTTCGGGCCAACCTTGAAACCGTTGTGTAGGTATTCGGTCAAGGGCGTGCAACCGGAGGTGAACACGGGAATCAGGACCGCGAGGAAGAAGAACTTCCACCTTCTGTCGGTCTTCCGCGTAGCCGGTCTCGGCAGCGTGGGGAGGTTTTTCATGGGCAATCGTGACCTGACTCTCATATCATATTCTCCGGAACAATCAAAAGAAACCGCACTAATCGAATAATCGCTCTTTCAGCTACAGAGCGACCAGAGTCAATTAAATGACCCGAAAAGCTTGCCTAGCCAGAATAACCGGCACGCGGCGGCAGGCCGAAATGTCTACGCAGGCCGCAAGGTTTTACAGGGCGGCAGGGCTGGCGGTGGATGAGGAATGGGGCGGCAGACGGTTAGTGCCCAATACCGTTCAATGAGTCGCAAGAGCTTTTCATGTTGCGAATAGCGAAGCTCCCTCTGGGTGGCCCTGATAGCTCGGCTATCAAGGCGGCGATGCCGCAAAAGGTCTTCTGCCGAGAAATAACGACTCCTCTTGTGCCTTTCGGCACCCCGATAGGCAAGCTATCGGGGCCACCCGCGAATGGACGAAACATCGTAACCCGAAGCGTAAGCGAGGAACGGCCTCGCTTACGCTTCGGGTTACGATTCTTTCGCACCGAACGTCCATTAGCAACGACGGTCTGCACAGTTCGACTAGGCCGAGGCCGTCGCGGGGGCGGGCTGGTCTTGTTTGCCGCCAAAGATCGTCGAGATCACGACGAAGAACAACGGGATGAAGATCAGGTCGATGAACGTGGCGGAGAGCATACCGCCGGTCACGGCCGTTCCGATGGCGTTCATTGCGCCGGCGCCGGCGCCCGTGGCGATGGCCAATGGCAACGTGCCGAAGAAGAACGCCAACGAAGTCATGATGACGGGGCGGAATCGAATGCGAACGGCCGCGAGGGTGGCGTCGACCAGGCTTTCACCTTGCCGCCGTTGCTCTTTGATGAACTGGATAATCAAGATGGCATTCTTCGTCGACAGGCCCATTGTGGTCAAGAAGCCGATTTGGAAGTAGACGTCGTTCGGGAATCCTCGCAGATAGGTCGCCAGCATCGCGCCGAAGACGCCGAGCGGAAGCATGAGAAGGTTGACGAACGGGATGGTCCAACTTTCGTATAAGGCGGCCACGCAGAGGAAGATCACGAGGATCGAAAATGCGTAGAGAACCGGTCCCTGGGCGGTGGCCATTCGTTCTTGGTAGGAAAGGCCCGTCCAGTCGTAGCCGGTTCCCGGCGGCAGTTTTGCGGCGATTTCCTCCATCGCCTTCATGGCATCGCCGGTGCTGACGCCCGGCGCGGTTTCGCCCCAGATGTTCAACGACGGGAAGCCGTTGAATCGTTCCAAACGCGGGGATGCGGCCGTCCAGCTTGTGGAAGCGAACGAGGTGAAGGGGACCATCTTGCCGCTCGTGTTGCGCACGTAGACTTTGTTCAGATCGGTCGGCAACATGCGGTAGGGCGCGTCGGCCTGGACGTAGACGCGCTTGACGCGGCCGCTCTGGATGAAATCGTTGACATAGGCGCTGCCGAAGGCGGCCGAGATGGCTTCGTGGATCGTGCTGATCGGGGCGCCTTGGGCGCCGGCCTCTTCCCAGTTGACGTCGACGCGGAACTCGGGAATATCCTCCATGCCGTTCGGTCGGACGCGGGCGAGTCGCGGATCTTCGGCCGCCATGCCGAGGAATTGGTTTCGAGCCTCCATCAAGGCCGTATGTCCGATGCCTCCGCGGTCGAGCAGTTGGAATTCGACGCCTTGAGCCTGGCCCATCTCGATGACGGCCGGCGGCGGGAAAGCAAATACCATTGCGTTGCGGAAGTTGGCGAACGCCGCCATCGTGCGGCCGGCGACCGCTTTGGCCTTCAGGTCCGGCCGTTCACGAAGTTCCCAGTCTTTTAGTTTGATGAACAACAACCCGTTGTTTTGCGCTCGGCCGGAGAAGCCGATGCCCGCGACCGTCATGCACGACTCGACGGCCTCGGATTCGTGTTCCATCAGATACTCTTGGACCTTGTCGGTAACCGCCTGGGTTTGTTCCAACGTGGCGCCGGTCGGCATGAGAACTTGCGAAAACAAGATTCCTTGGTCTTCGTCAGGGAGGAATCCGGTCGGCAGTTGCATGAAGAGCCAGCCGATCGCTCCCAGCAGAATGACATAGGCGAGGAGATAGCGGAATTTTTTGGCCAGCGAGTGCCCGACCACTTCGACATACCGGTCCCGGATCCAGAAGAAGACGCGATCGAACCATCGGAAGAACGGACGCAAGAAGAAGACGGCGTTTTCGCTGGGTTCGTGACCCTTCGGCACCGGCCTGAGCAGCGATGCGCACAGCACGGGCGTCAGGATCAACGCGACGACGACCGACAGCATCATCGAGGCGATAATGGTGACGGAGAATTGGCGATAGATGACGCCGGTCGAACCGGGAAAGAATGCCATCGGGCCGAACACGGCCGAAAGGACCAACCCGATGCCGATCAGCGCGCTGGTGATCTGGTCCATCGATTTGGCCGTCGCCTCGCGCGGCGGAAGTCCTTCTTCGGCCATGATTCGTTCGACGTTCTCGACGACGACGATGGCATCGTCGACCAACAGGCCGATGGCCAGCACCATGGCGAACATGGTGAGCATGTTGATCGAGAAACCAAACGCGCCCAGCACGGCGAAGGTGCCCAGGAGGACGACCGGCACGGCAATGGTCGGAATGAGCGTCGCACGGATGTTGCCCATGAAAAGCCACATCACCAAGAAGACCAAGAAGACCGCTTCGAAGAGCGTCTTGACCACCTCGTAAATGGCAACCCGGACGAAGGGCGTCGTGTCGTAGGGGTAGACCACTTTCACACCGGCCGGGAAAAAGCGGCCCATCTCGGCGAGTTTCGCGCGGATGGCGTCGGCCGTGGCGACGGCGTTGGCGCCGGGCGCTTGCCGGATGGCCATCATCGCGGAGGGCTTGCCGTTGTAGAAACCGGCGACGTCGTAGTACTCGGTCCCAAGTTCCGTCCGACCGATGTCCTTGATTCGGATGATCGAGCCGTCGGGATTCGTGCGAATCGGGATGGCGGCGAACTCATCGGGTGTTTGCAGCAGGTTCTGGACGACGATCGGCGCGTTGAGGCGTTGGCCTTCCATCGCCGGGGCGCCGCCGAATTGTCCGGCGGAAACCTCGACGTTGTACATTTGCAGCGCCTGAATGACGTCGCCGATGGTCAGTTTGTAGCTGGTCAGCTTATCGGGGTTCACCCAGACGCGCATGGCGTATTGCGAACCGAAGTTTTCGACCTCGCCGACGCCCGGCACGCGCGACAAGACTTTTTCGAGATTCGATTGGGAATAGTCGCGCAGGTCGTTCCCGTCCAGGGAGCCGTCTTCGGAGATCAGGCCGACCATGATGAGATAGTTGCGCGTCGACTTGCTCACCCGGACGCCGGCGCGTTGGACGACCGTGGGGAGGCTAGCCATGGCGAGCTGCAATTTGTTCTGGACCTGTGCCCAGGCCAGGTCGGGGTCGGTGCCCGGCGCGAAGGTCAACTCGATGCGGGACGAGCCGGACGAATCGCTGGTTCCGGCGATGTAGAGCATGTTGTCGAACCCGGTCATCTTCTGCTCGATGATCTGGGTGACGCTGTTTTCGACCGTTTCGGCCGAGGCGCCGGGATAGTAGGTCGCGATGGCGATCGACGGCGGCGCGATCGGCGGATATTGCGAGATGGGCAGCAGATAGATGGCCAGCCCACCGAGCACCATCATGATGATGGCAATGACCCACGCAAAGACGGGACGATCGAGGAAGAACTTCGATAACACAGAGAGTCTCCGCTATTTCGAGTGTGCGGCGGTCCGCACGTGGATGTCAGATTCCGCGGTGCTGCTTCGTTTTGATTCGAACGGGACTTCCTTGACCGGTGCGCCGGGGCGAATCTTTTGCAATCCTTCGACGATAACGCGGTCGCCTTGGGCGAGACCCGACGAGATGAGCCATTGATCGTCGACGACGCGATCGGTCGTGAGCAGGCGTTGCTCGACCTTTCCGTCGACGACGACCATCGCGATCGGGTTTCCCTTCGGATCGCGCGTGATGGCCTGTTGGGGAGCGAGGATCGCGTTTTCGTTGGTGCCTTCGGTGACGACGGCGCGGACGAACATGCCGGGCAGCAGGATGGCGTCGGGATTGGGGACGACGATCCGCAAAATGACCGAGCCGGTCGTCGGATCGACCGTCACATCGCGGAACTTCAGCGAACCGCTCTGCGCGAGGACGGCGCCGTCCTCCAAGATGATCTTCACGCTGTCCGTTCCGTCGCCTTTCAGCAGGCTGCCCGAGGCCAGGCTGCGCTTCAATCGGTTCAGCTCCACGGTGGACTGCGGGACGTCGACGTAGATCGGATCCAACTGTTGAATCGTGGCCAGCGGCACCGGCTGGTAGGCGGTGACGATGGCGCCCTCGGTGATGGCCGATCGGCCGATGCGTCCGGAGATGGGGGCGGTGATTTTGGTATAACCCAGGTTGATCTGTGCGGTTTCGACGGCGGCCTCGGCCTGTTTGATGGCCGCTTCGGCCACGTTGACGGCTTCCCGATCGCTCTCGACCTGCGCCTCGGCGACATGGAGGGCGGATTCGGCCACTTCGACGGCGGCTTCCGCCTCATCGCGCTGCATGGCCGATGCGGCCTGCGTTTTCACGAGTTTTTCATACCGATCCAGGTTGGTCTTCCCCAGTTTCAGCGTGGCCTTATGCCGTTTCAGGCTGGCGACGCTGGCGCCCAAAGTGGCCTTGGCGCGATCGGCCGCCTCTCGGACCGCCGAGAGGTTGGCGGTTGCATTGTTGTAGGCGGCTTGATAGGGGGCAGGGTCGATTTGATAGAGCACGTCGCCGGCCTTGACTTCGGCGCCCTCTTTGAACAGCCGTTTTTCGAGAAGGCCGTTGACCTGCGGCCGAATTTCGGCGACCAAGAAACCAGACGTTCGGCCCGGCAACTCCGAGGTCAACACGACTTTCTGGGGCTTGATGGTCACGACGGCCACCTCGGGCGTGGGCGGCGCCGGCATCTCGCGCTCACCGCCTTTGCATCCGATCCAGACCGCGGCACCCAGGCCGGCAACCATAACCAACAATGCCGATCGGTACGACTTCATCTTTTCTGCTCCAACGATCGAATCCGGTTGAATCAATGGGGGGTGTAAATCTTCGGTGCTTCTGCGAGTTGTCCGTCAATCGATTTGTTGCTCTTCGGCGGCGATACCGTTCAGAAAATTGCCGAGGATCAGGCATCGAATGTCGTCTCGCTGCTCGGACGTTTCGAGGTCAGGCCGGCTTTGCAGAACGCTTTTACAGATGCCGAAGTACATGATGGCCAGCATCAACGGGTCGGCGAGACGAAAAACTCCTTCGGCAATACCTTGTTTGAACAGTTCCGCAAGTTGTTGACATGCCGCTTCGATGGTGCGGCGCTCAGACGATTGCAGGAGGCTGTGCGTCGTTTCATCCTCAAAGAGCAAACGATGGACTTGCCCATATCGTGCGACGTGATCGAGCAATGTATTGAGGTGTCCCTTCAACTTCTCGATGGCTGACTGTTGCTGCGCGACGATCTCGTCGGTGGCCTGGAAGATCGGGTCGATCATCTTGGTATAGACGAACTCGAGCAATTCTCGCTTGCTGCGGAAGTAGCGATACAGGCTTCCTTTGGCGATGCCCGCCTCGGAAGCCACCCGGTCCATGGTGAGTCCGTCCATGCCGTGGCCGCTAAGGACGGCGACCGTCGATTCAAACAGCGCCTCCTTCATGATCCCATCGAGGGCTTGTTTTCGAATCGCGGTCAGTCTTGGCACGATCGCCTCCTTTCCAGTGGCATAAAACTATCATACCGACTGACCGGTCATAATACAACACATAGAATACCATATTGCTGACGAGGCAGTTCGTGGAGGGGAGGTTCGCGCAAAACGCTAACACCAGGCGGCGTGAACCAATTCCGACGGCGGCTAACTGCAAACGCCGTTGGAACTTGGATGTTTTTGGCACCAGTCACGCAGAACCACACGACACCGCCCGTTTCGGTTGCATGCCCGCCTTTGAGTTCTTTTATGTGACTGGACGGTCATTTCCGCCAACAAGGAATCGGCCGGGAATCGTCAGAGGTCGACGACCATGTTGACGTCGGTCTTTTTGAGGGCCTCGATGGCGGTGTCGGCGTTTTCGAAACGGAAGATCAGCACCGCCTTGTCGTCGCGTTTTTCGGTGAACGCGTACATGTATTCGACATTGATGTCGGCCTGTTCGATGGCTCGCAGAACGTCGACCAGACCGCCGGGACGGTCGGGAACCTCGACGGCCACGACTTCGGTGATGTTGACCACATAGCCGGCGGTCTCCAAGACTTCCTTGGCGCGTTGCCACGGGCGGACGATCAGCCGTAGGATGCCGTAGCGTTGCGTGTCGGCCAGGGATAGCGTGGCCAGACTGATGCCGGCGTCGGCCAGGACTTGGCACGGGGCGCGGAGGTGGCCGGGGCTGTTCTCGACGAAAACCGAAATTTGGTGGATTTTCATGGCGACAGATTTCTCCGGTCAAAAACTCGTTTGGCTTTCCCTTCGCTGCGGTCGATCGAATGCGGCTCGACCAATTGCACGGCCACGCGCAGGCCGATCACGCGTTCGATCTGCCGCGAGAGTTGGTTTTGCAGGTTTTCCATCGCGCCGACGCGATCGCTGAGCACGTCGGGGGTGACCTCGATGCGGACCTCGATCTGGTCGAGGTCTTCGTGCCGGGTCAAGACGATCTGGTAGTGCGGCAACGTGCCTTCGGTGGCCACAATGGCCGTCTCGATTTGCGATGGGAACACGTTGACGCCTCGAACGATGAACATGTCGTCGCTGCGGTGCGAGATTCGCCGGATGCGACGGATTGTGCGGCCGCAGGAGCATGGTTCGGAGATGATCGACGTGATGTCGCGCGTGCGGTAGCGGATCATCGGCATCGCCTCCTTGCTCAAGGTGGTGAGCACCAGTTCGCCTTCCCGGCCGTCGGGCAGCGGTTCGAGCGTATCGGGGTCAATGATTTCGGGATAGAAGTGATCTTCGAAGATGTGGAGGCCGTCTTGCATCGGGCATTCGGCGCCGACGCCGGGGCCGACGATTTCGGTCAGCCCGTAGATGTCGAAGGCCTTGATTCCGGCGGCTTCTTCGATGCGGCGGCGCATGCCGTTGGTCCAAGGCTCGGCTCCGAAACAGCCCGCTCGCAGCGGCAATTCGCGTAGATCAAGGCCGATCGTTTCGGCGCGGTCGAGGATGTGCAGGAAGTAGCTTGGCGTGCAACAGATGGCCGACACGCGGAAGTCGCGCATCAGCATGAGTTGCCGGTCGGTGTTGCCGCCGGAAATGGGAATGACGGTAGCGCCGAGGGCCTCGGCGCCGTAGTGGATGCCCAGCCCACCGGTAAAGAGACCATAACCGTAGGCATTTTGGAGGATGTCGCCCTTGTGCAAACCGTATCCGGCCAAGGCGCGCGACATGGCCTCGGTCCAGACGCCGAGATCGGACTGCGTGTAGGCGACGACGATCGGCTTGCCGGTCGTGCCGCTCGACGCATGCAGGCGGACGACTTCGGACAGAGGACTGGCGAACAGGCCGGTGGGATAGGTCGTGCGAAGATCGTCCTTGACGGTCAGCGGCAGTCTCGCGATGTCGCCGACGCCTTGGATGTCGTCGGGCGTCACGCCCAGGTCGTCCATGCGTTGTCGATACATCGCGACGCGATCATAAACGCGCCGGACGACCTTTCGCAGTCGCGAGGACTGGATCGCGTGCAGGTCATCGCGGGACATGAAGTCGGGGACGCTGATGGGATGTCTCGCCGTGTCGCCGTTGGTCTTCGCGACGTTGTTGGGATCGTCACTCATGGTCAGCCTACCGAATCCGTGTTTCTTGAACCACTGCGGCCGAGAAAAAACGCCTGGGCATTGACTTCAAACTGTTTGGGTTTCAGGCATTTCCGAAGGGCCTGACGCCAACAGGCATCGTCGATGCCGAGGTGGCGACTCAAGACGCCGAGCATGGCCACATTCGCGCTGCGGCGATTGGAAGCCAGTAGCTCGGCATCGACGGCGTCGGGCGCGATCAGAACGCCGCCCTCGCGCAGCCGCGGCCGATTGTATTC
>JAEWUR010000147.1 GCA_023397045.1 Planctomycetota bacterium | reverse complement strand
ACGCAAACTTCACGGCAGCCGTGCCGGTGGCAACCTCGCCCACAACCTTCACTTCCGTATTGGCCAACATGGTCTTCAGACCACTACGCACCACTTCGTGGTCGTCGGCAATCAACAACCGAATCTTGTTTGTCATCGGGCACTCCTATGTTCTCTAGATCCAATGCAAAGGGAAGCGCCGCTTGGGGGTTTTCATTCTTCCCCGACGGTCGCCCCCTGAGTAACCAACGCTTCAACTCCCCCACAATCATAGCAGAGAATCGGCTGGGGGGTAGGCCCCTAGCGATATCCTGGGGGAATTTTTGTGCGAAAAACGTGGACGACCACAATCCGGGGGATGAGCCCCAAACCGGGTCACAATGCCGCAAACCATTGCACAGCAACCATTTACGTAGATTTCCGCTACGAACGGACCTTCCGGCAGATCGCGTCGGCCATTTCCTGCGTGCCAACCGCCGTCGGGTCGTCTCGGTCGGGCTTCATGTCATACGTGACGTCTTTGCCCTCGGCAATCACCGCCGCCACCGCTTTTTCCAGCCGGTCGGCCGCGTCGGTCTCCTTCAAATAATGCAGCATCAACACCGCCGAAAGGATCAGGGCGGTGGGGTTCACCTTGTTCTGACCTTTGTACTTCGGAGCGCTGCCGTGGGTGGCCTCGAACACCGCGCCCTCGGGCCCAATATTCGCGCCCGGCGCAACGCCAAGCCCGCCGACCAAGCCGGCTGCCAGGTCGCTAAGAATGTCGCCGTACAGGTTGGGTAACACCAACACATCGTACAACTCCGGCTTCTGGACAAGCTGCATGCACATGTTGTCGACGATCCGGTCTTCAAACTCGATGTCCGAAAACTCTTCGGCAATGCGACGCGCGGTCGCAAGGTACAGTCCGTCGGTGTGCTTCATGATGTTGGCCTTATGAACGGCCGTCACCTTGCGACGCGAGTTCTCGCGCGCGTATTCGAACGCGCAACGGACGATCCGCTCGGTGCCCGAAACGCTGATCGGCTTGATCGAAATGCCCGTTTCCTCGCGGCCCGAGCGAATCGGACGCTTCGCCGACAGCCGATTGATCACGTCGAACAGCTCGCCGGTCGCCGGCTGGCCGGCCTCGAACTCGACGCCCGCGTAAAGGTCCTCGGTGTTCTCGCGAACGATCACCAAATCGACCTTGCGATCTTCAAAAAACGTCCGCACGCCGGGATAATACTTGCAAGGGCGGATGCAGGCGAACAATCCAAGCTCTTGACGCAGATGGACGTTGATGCTGCGGAAGCCCGTGCCGACCGGCGTCGTGATCGGAGCCTTCAACGCGCATCGCGTGCGGCGAACGCTCTCGACCGTCGCGTCGGGCAGGGGAGTGCCGCATCGGGCCATCACGTCGACGCCCGCTTCCTGAACGTCCCATCGAATCGCCACGCCCGTCGCCTCGACGCACCGCCGCGCCGCCTCGGCCAGTTCGGGACCAACACCATCGCCAGTGATCAACGTTACTTCGTGAGCCATGTTCGCCGTTACCTTGCTCTCGTGCCAATAGGTGACAAACCATCCAGGCTATCAAACCTCGCCAAGATCGTCAACGTTCGACCGCGTCCCGCCGGGGGATATCGACAACCCCCTTGACGACTGGTACGAGAAGAGAATAGACTTGATTTGAACCGCGTTTTTCCCAATTTTCGAGGGTGGCGGATGACTGTCGACAAATCCTCCTCTCGAATTCAAACTATGTTCGGCGAGATCGCCGGACGCTATGACCTGCTCAATCGGGTGCTGTCGCTCGGCATCGACCGGTGGTGGCGGCGACGCACCGTGCGACTCGTGCCGCCCGTCGGCACAGCGCCAATCCTCGACGTTTGCACCGGCACGGCCGATCTGGCCTTGGCCTACTGGCGGGCAGGCCGCGGAAACGTCTCGGTCGTTGGAACCGATTTCTGCCGGCCCATGCTCGACGTAGGCCGCAAAAAATGCCGCCGTGCGGCCGGCGCCGTCACGCTACTGGAAGCCGATACGCTCGAATTGCCCTTCGTCGACAACACGTTCCAAATCGTCTGCGTGGCGTTCGGCCTGCGGAACGTGAACGATACGGACGCGGGACTGCGCGAAATGACCCGGGTGTGCCAACAGGCCGGGCGAGTCGCCGTACTCGAGTTCTCAACGCCGACCGTCTGGCCGCTCGGCGCGATCTACGCCTGGTATTTCCGCCATGTCCTGCCGCGCATCGGTCAGGCCCTGGCCCGAAACACCCAGGCCGCCTACAATTATCTTCCGCAAAGCGTCGGGCAGTTCCCTCAAGGCGAGGCGCTGGCCGAACGCATGCGAACGGCCGGTCTGCAAAACGTCCGCTTCCACCCTCTGACCTTCGGCGTCGCAACCCTCTATATCGGCGAGAAACCAAAATGAATCGCACGATCGTGGTAGCCATCACCGGCGCGAGCGGCGTAACCTATGCCATCCGGTTGTTGGAAACGCTCTCCGCCGCGGCATGTAACGTTCATCTGATCATCAGCGCCGCAACTCGGGCCGTGCTGAAACAAGAACTCGACCTGACCGTCGACCTGGACCATTTCCAACCGTCGATGCTCATGCTCGACAACGGTCCTGCCATCCGCGATCCCAAGTTGCAGATGATGCAAAATCAGGAAGGCGTCAGCGGCGATTCGAGCAATGTGCTTGGCGTCGGTTCGGGCCAGGGCGGCTCGATCCGATACCATCATCACTCCGACTTCTTCTCGCCGCTGGCCAGCGGATCCTTCCCGACCGACGGCATGGTCGTCTGCCCTTGCTCGTGCAACACGCTCAGCGCAGTCGCCCACGGCGCAACCTCAAACCTGATCCATCGGGCGGCCGAAATTCACCTCAAAGAACGCCGGCGTCTGGTCCTCGTGCCGCGCGAGACGCCCCTTTCGCTAGTGCAGATCGACAACATGCGACGCGCGGCCGAGGCCGGCGCCGTCATCCTGCCTGCCGCGCCCGCCTTCTACCACGGCGTCAAACAGATCGGCGACCTCGTCGATTTCGTCGTCTCGCGCATCTGCGACCAACTCGGTATCCCAAACACGCTGATCGAACGCTGGGGATACGGCGGGTAGTGAATAGTGAATAGTGAATAGTGAATAGTGAATAGTGAATAGTGGAGAGTGGATAGTGGAGAGTGGAGAGTGAATAGCACGCAATGAACGCAGCGAAAAAAGTACCGCATCAACAAGTTTAGCGGCCGCCGGCAAGGCGGCCCTCCATACCCCATCCCCCATCCCCCATCCCCCATCCTCCATCC
>JAEWUR010000124.1 GCA_023397045.1 Planctomycetota bacterium | reverse complement strand
TGCGGTGTGCTTGGGCATGATCTTCTCGAACATGCCTTGGATGTCGATGTCCATCTGCTCCATGCCGACGCCGGTGAGCATCATGGGCACGGCCCTTTGCTCCATTTGCAGCTCGACGCGGCGTTCTTCCATTTCGCCCGAGGCGAGCATCGCCCGCATTTTCTCGCGAGTTCGCTCATAGCGTTCGGGCGAGTCGGGGCTGCCGGGCATGGCGTCGAACGAGGGCGGCGCGGGGGCCAACAGGTCGACGAGCCGATCGTTGACGCGACGTTTGGCCTCTTCTTCGACGTTCGCTCGTTCGGTCTCGCGGACCAGTCCGATCGCGTTCTCGACGAGTTCGCGGATCATGCTTTCGACGTCGCGGCCGTAGTAGCCGACCTCGGTGTATTTGGTGGCCTCGACCTTGATGAACGGCGCGCCGGTCAGCTTGGCCAGACGCCGGGCGATCTCGGTTTTGCCGACGCCCGTCGGACCGATCATCATGATATTTTTGGGCGCGACTTCCTGGCGCATCTCGCCTTCGAGTTGCTGCCGGCGCCACCGGTTGCGGATGGCGATGGCCACCGCGCGTTTTGCCGCGTCCTGGCCGACGATATGACGATCGAGTTCTTCGACGATTTGACGGGGGGTTAAATCTCGCACTCCATCTCCTCTCCGATGGTCTTATTTCCGGTCGCGAAGCCGCCTTCGAATCCATGCGGGATTTCGTCGGCAGTCGAGAACCGCGTAAATGTTAATGTTGTCGCCCACAACACGATAATAAATGGCAAAAGGGAACCGTTTCGCCCGCATTTGATGGTAGCCGAGCGTGTGGGCATGGACGCCTGCGAATTGGCGAAGCGATTCAATGTCTGTGGAAAGCGATTCGAGAAAGTGGGAGCCAACGCCCGAGCACTGGCTATCATAGAAATGGATGCCGTCCAGAAGATCCTGTTCCGCTTCGGGAAGGATTCTTATCTTCATTGCGCAGCCTTTCGCAGCCGATCGCGCGCTTCCTCAAAATCGCAAAACTCTGTTTTCCCTTCTTTTAATAGTTGTTCACGAGCCGCAAGCTCTTCCCCGTGCCAAGCGGGAGTCGGCAGGTCTTTTGCATTGCGGCAGAGGTCGTCCCACAGGAGTTCCATCATCGAGAGCTTGTCGGCCGTGGTCATTTCATTGAGCGGCAGGGTAATATTCATGGATAGACTCCTTGGAAAACCGGGAATGCCAGAATCGGCTAACTTCCATTATAAGGCTTGTCCCGACGGATTGGCAGTCTCAGAGATCGCACTCCATTTCCTCCACGAGGATGTTGTTGTTTGTGTAGACATCGATGCCGGCGGCGATTTCGAGCGAGGCCTGGACGATTCCGACGGCGGTCATGTTGCTGTGGGCGGCCAGAGCGCGGGCGGCGGCCAGCGCGTAGCTTCCGCCGGAGCCGATGCCTAGGATGCCGTCGCTCGGTTGGACGACGTCGCCGTTGCCGGTGACCAGCAAGGTATGGCGCGAGTCGACGACGGCCATCATCGCCTCGAGGCGGCGCAACGCCCGATCGGTGCGCCATTCCTTGGCCAGTTCGGTGGCCGCACGAGGGATATTCGCGGGATAGTCCTTGAGCTTGGTTTCGAACCGTTCGAGCAGGGCGAAGGCGTCGGCCGTTGCGCCGGCGAATCCGACCATGACCTTGCCGTCCATCAGGCGGCGAATTTTGCTGACGTCGGCCTTCATGATCGTGTTGTTGACGGTCACTTGGCCATCGCCGCCCATGGCGACTACCCCCCGGTGGCGTACGGTCAAGATGGTTGTCGAGTGCGATTTCATGGGTTGGGGCCCTTCCGGATCGGCTTTGCTCGAAAACCGCCAGTATGGCGGAAACTGCCCTGTGAGACTAGGGGTGCGTGGGCGGCGTCGCGATTCGCCGGGGAAAGGAATAGAGTTCTTCGGCCGTCCATGTTATTATAGAGAGGAGATCAAACCAGGGCTGAGAAGGCATGGCGAAACGATCCGCGGAGGAATTCCTCGATCTGTTGCGGCGGAGCGGGTTGGTCGAGAAGGGTCAACTCCAGGACGCGCTGCACGAACAGGCGGATGTTGGCGGTTCGGCGACCGGCGACGTCGACGCGCTGGTCGACCGGCTCATCGATTGTGGACTCATCACCCGATGGCAGGCTGACAAGCTGCTCGAAGGTCGGCATAAGGGTTTCTTTCTGGGCAAGTACAAGTTGCTCGGCCACCTGGGCACGGGGGGAATGAGCAACGTCTATCTGGCCGAGCACGTGCTGATGCATCGGCGCGTGGCGATCAAGGTATTGCCGAAGCAGCGCGTGGACGACACGTCGTATCTGGGCCGTTTTTATCGCGAGGCCGAGGCGGCCGCGGCGCTGGATCATCACAACATTGTTCGAGCGTACGACGTCGACAACGAAGGGGGCACGCACTACCTCGTGATGGAGTATGTCGAGGGCCGCGACCTGCAACGGATCGTCAAAGAGGAAGGGCCGATGGACTATGCCGCGGCGGTCGATTATATCCGTCAGGCGGCCGAAGGGCTCGCCCACGCCCATGAAGCCGGGCTGATCCACCGCGACGTCAAGCCGGCCAACTTGCTGGTGGATCGGAAGAACGTCGTGAAGGTGCTCGACCTCGGACTGGCTCGGTTTGCCGACGAGCATAAGGGCTCATTGACGGAAGAGCATGACGAGAACGTGCTCGGCACGGCGGACTATCTTGCGCCCGAGCAGGCGTTGGACAGCCACGGCGTGGATGCTCGTTCGGATATTTACGGGTTGGGCTGCTCGCTCTATTATTTATTGACCGGCCATCCGCCATTTCCCGGCGGGACGCTGGCGCAGCGATTGATGCGTCATCAGAAGCAGCCGCCGCCGAAGATCGAGATCGACAGGCCTGACGTGCCGAACGATCTCGCGGCCATCTGCATGAAGATGATGGCGAAAAAGCCTGAGCAGCGGTTTCGGTCGGCTGTCGAAGTGGCCGGCGTGATGCGGCAATGGCTGATGAATCATGGGCAGAACGTTGAATCGAGCGCGGGGAGCGGTTTGCTGTACGCTCGATCGGTCGATGCGAGCGCTGCGGAGGGATCGGCTGCGTCGGCCCGAGGAAGTAGCGGGGCGCGGCCGAGGAACGTGCCGCCGATCTCGCGGCAGGTTATCGTGTCGAACGATACCGTATCGGATATTGGGCAATCGACGGTGATTCGCGGCAGCGGCGCAAGCCAAGTGTTGGGCGGCGGCTCGGATGCGAAGTTTCGGCAGCCGAAGGCGCTGCTCCGAGCGCAGCCGCTCGACGAACAGACGGCCTCGGCTCTTGTTTCCAGCGGCAGCGGATCGGGAAAATCACTGCCGAAGCGCGAGGAATCGGCGTCGTCGGACGGCGTCTTGCTGGGGCATTCAGCGCGGCGGGGTTTTCCCAAATGGCTGTTGCTGCTGGTCGCCTGCGGAGCGATTTTCGCCTCGCTGCTCGGTCTGGTTTTGTGGCTGGGGATGCATTAGAGCAGTGCGTCACCCCGATGCGACGTTTTGGGGCGTGCCACCGGTTTTGTTGGTGCATGACTGTAGCCACACTTCGGCACTGGCAGAGCCAGTGGCACACGCGCGAGGGACAGCCTCGCTTACGCTTCGGGTTACGATGTTCCGTCCATTCGTAAACTTGAATTGGACAGACCACTAGCCCTCTCCCGAAGGGAGAGGGGACCGCTGAACGGCGTCACCAGGGCAGTTCGACGCGTTCTTCTTCGGCCGCCTTGCGCAGCTTGCTGAGCGCTCGGGCTTCGATCTGGCGGATCCGCTCTTTGGTGACGCCCAGTTCGGCGCCGACCTGTTTGAGCGTCAACTCCTCGCCATGCCGCAGGCCGAACCGGCGCACGATGATCTTCTGCTCGCGTTCGTCGAGGCATTCGAGCATTTTGGCGACCTTGGCCTCGCGTTGGTTTTGGGCCGCTTCTATCTCGAATTGGTCGGTGCGTTGATCCTCGGTTGCGGCGAACATCTCGGCATTGCTGGTTCGGAACCGGTCGTGCAGGCGATGCTCGTCGGGGATGGTCCGGGCGAAGTTCTTCATCACGGCCCAACTGGCGTAGGTACTGAACTTGTTGCCTCGGGAGTAGTCGAACTTCTCGACGGCCCTCATCAGCGACATGTTTCCGTCGCTGACCAACTCGAAGAAGTTTTGGGCGGGTCCGACGTGGCGTTTGGCGATCGAAACGACCAATCGGAGGTTCGATCGGATGATCTGGTTCTTGGTCGCGACGGCTTCGTCGTAGAGCCATTCGATCTGATCCATCAAGTGGCGTCGCGGACGGTCGGGATCCAGTTTTTCGCGAAGTTTGGAGGCCTTGTACTTGAGATAGTTCATCTTGCGGAACAAGTGAGCTTCCTGGTTTCGCGTCAGCAAGGGGACTTCGTACAGGCTGGCCAGATAGGGCGGCAGACCGCTGGGCAGCCGCGGCTTCTTGGTCGGCGTTTCCGCTTCGGGGATTGGGCCAAGGATCCGATCCTCGGATTTTTGCGAGCGCACTCGCGAAAACGTGTCGCTGGCGATGAAGTCCAGCGGCAGTTCCACAACCCGGCGGGCGCGCATCTCGGCGATGATCCGATAGATGCTGGCGCGCGTGCGGCAGAAC
>JAEWUR010000611.1 GCA_023397045.1 Planctomycetota bacterium | reverse complement strand
AACCCCAACCGATCGAAATGCCGCTATAGAGAATCGAAGCAATTTCATTGTGGGCGATGCGCGTGCCTTCCGTGTATCCCGCAAACACGCCCACGCTGCCGTGGTAGTCAAGCCCGCAATCATGAATGAGACAATTGACAACCGAGTTATACTTGACGATCGTCCGGCGATCATCGGGATGGTGGTCGTCTTTCAACACGTCGCCGATCTGAATTCCGCTGGCGGCAATGTCATAGAAGCGGCATCCCGACACGACGTTGTTCGTCGAGCCGAATTCGATGTCCAGGCCGGCGCCGCCTAATTGCGAAAACGTGCACCGTTCGAACCGGATGGAATGTGCCGCGTGCAGCACCACGTTGGCGGGGCTTTTCAGGTTTTCATTATGCACGTTCACGAACTTCCCGTTGCGGACGAAGAGGTCCTTGCGGTCGGCGTCGACGACGAAGTTCGCCTGGACGTCGCAATGGCCGATGCGGCTGGGCCGCAGCCAATTGCCGTGCCGAAACGCGATGCGTTCGAACCGAATATGCTCGACCGGGGCATCGAGCGTTCCGCGCAGCTCGACAAGTGTTTCAACGTCGGGGACAAAGACCTCGGCCGTCAACATGTCTTCGCCCGGCCGGGGCATGTAATAGACGGTGCGGCACGCGCGGTCGAGATACCATTCGCCCGGTTCATCGAGCAGTTCGATCGCGTTTTCGAGGTACATGGAGATCGTTCCTCGACTCGTGTTGTCGAGTTGAGCTCCTTCTTTGTTCCTGGCGAGGGTGAAGTAGGGTTGCAGCATTCGGATGATTGCCCGATCCCCTTCCCGAACGATACTCTGCACCTTGCATCGTGGATGGGACCATACCACTTCGTAACAGATTTCCATGTCCGCGGGGTTCTTCCAGTGCGCCATGGCCACGTCGCTGGTCGAGTAGCCTTCGTCGCCGAGGGATGTGAATTGGGCGGGCAAGTCGCCTCGCGCGCGTCGCGCGGGTTTGTCGCCGACGTACAACTGGCGATAGTTGTCGACCGGCGAGGGTGCGTGCCAAATGCCGTTGGAACCCTTTTGCCACCCCGTGACGGCGCGCCCGCCGCTGATGATCGGCGTTTCACCGTCTTGGGCCCGGTAAATGACGTGATAGCCATGGTTGCCCGAGTCGGCCGCGTCGAAAACAATGGTTTGTTCGATGGCATAAACGCCCCCGTGAAGAATGACCTGGATGTCGCGGGTCATGTTGCGGTTGACCGCCCGCACGGCCCGTCGCGCTCGTTCAACGGTGGCAAACGGCCTTTTCTGCGTGCCAGGGTTGCTGTCGTTGCCGCTGGACGCTACATGGAAGACCGCCTGAGGCTCGCCGTTGGCGACAGGACAAATCGGTGCAAAAAGTACCGCGACCAGCGACAGAAACAGAGACAATTTCATCACATTCTTCCTTGGGTGTTAATTCGTACACGTTGGAGCTTCGGGACACACCGCATCCCGTACGACCGCCATCATTTGCAGACGGTCATCTCGATGGTCCTCGGCGCGCGTGATCGGGGATCATTGCGAGCACGCCTCGCACGTAACCGACCGATTCGGCCAGACCGGGCAGCGGATCGCCGGCCTCATTGGCAAACTCGAACGAGACGACGCCCGAATAACGCGTATTCACCAGCGTGCCGAGGAACCTGGGGATGTCGATCACGCCGCGTCCCACTTCCACTTCCACGCCGTGTGCCGTCGCCGCACTGACATCCTTCATGTGAACATCCAGGATGCGATCGGCGAACTGTTCGGCCGCACGGCACGGGTCGGCGCCCGCACGGACCGCATGCCCGACGTCCATGCACACGCCGACGCGGCGATCGAGGCCCTTGATCTTCTCGTAAGCGGCGTCGGGTGTGGGATACAGATCGTCGCCAGGACCGTGGTTATGGATGGCCACGCCGATGTCGTACTGTTGGACCTTCTCATTTACGACGGGCAACATCTCCGGCGTGGGCCGAGCGACGATGATTTGCAGTTTCGCGGCCTTGGCCAACTCGAACATCCGGTCGACCTCCGCCCGATCGGTCATCCCCATCACACCGGCGCCGTACAGGTCGAAACCCGCCGCGCGGACGTCCGCGGCCACGGCGGCGGCCCGCTCGGACGTCCCCTTCTCGCCAACGAAGATTGCGCCGCCCTCCGGCCCGTCGGTGAGTTCCACCACAATATCGTTTGGATACTGAAAGAACACCTTGGGTTGGGAGCATGCCTTGTCGCCGCGATCGACCGACTCCGGCGCGGAGTACGTGACAGGGGCGAACTTTTCGCCTTCCGTCCAGACGGCGGCCGGCCCGCCGTGGTCCATGCCCAAGGCCCATTGCACTTGGTCCAGCCCGTGCGCGCCCCAATTGGTCATCTCGCCGCCGGAATACGGCCGGAAGGACATCCAGCCGGGATGGGCCCGCGGGCTGAACAAGTCCTGGTGATACGGCACGACCTCCGTTGCGCCGCACCATGCGTCCCAGTCCAACCCCTCGGGCACAGGCTGTGCCGGCAACGCGCACAACCAGGGGCTGGGATAGTTGTGGGCAATGACTCTTTTGATTCGGCCGATGCCGCCGTCGCGAATCAACGCGCAAGCGATGCGGTTGACCGCCGCCGACCGCCGCATGCTGCCGGATTGGTACACGCGATCGTACTTGCGCGCCGCTTGAACCATCAGCCGTCCCTCGCGGATCGTCAGGCTCATCGGTTTCTCGGAGTAGATGTCCTTGCCCGCCTGACAGACGTGTATGCAGATCAGGGCGTGCCAATGATCGGGCGTGGCCGTCACGACCGCGTCGATGTCCTTCCGATCCAACAGCGTGCGATCGTCTTGGTACGGTTCGGCGTTCCATGGGCCGGCGATCTGCCTGGCTCGCGGCAGATGTATGTCGGCGACGGCCACGACCTGGACGTCCTTGCAGGCCGCCGTCGCTTGGAGTATACGGCTGCCCTGGCGTCCGACGCCAATCGCGCCGACGCGGATGCGATCATTCGCGCCGGCGCGGCCCGTTGCCGCGAGTACGCCGGCAGGAATCACATGCGGTGAGGCCACGGCCGCCGCCAACGCCGCGCCGCAACCTAGGAATCGCCTTCGTGACAACGTGGTCGAATTTCCAATCATCATCGTTTGTTCGCGCTTCATGGCTGTTTGTTGGTCATGCGGCGCCATAT
>JAEWUR010000055.1 GCA_023397045.1 Planctomycetota bacterium | reverse complement strand
CTTCAAGGTAGTAGCCAAAAACCTTGTTGAACCCAACCTTGAGATTCGCAATGCCGGTCCGTTCGGTTTCCTGGGCCTGGTAGCGGGCGATCCATTGCTTGCCGCCGTGGGCCAACTCGCGAAGCGAGTCCAACTCCGCCGAAAACCCATCGCGAATAAAACCGCCGTCACGGCTCGACAATGGACAGTCATCGGCCAGCGCGGCCTCCAACGTCGCTCGCAGTTCAGGACACAAATCGATGTCGCCCTCGATTTCCGCGAGCAGTCGACTTCGCCGGGCCGTCAGCCGCGCCTTGATCGTCGGCAACGACCGCAACGTCCGGCCCAAAAAACTCAAATCGCGTGGGCTGGCGCGGCCCGTCGTCACCCGGGCCATCAGCCGCTCGATGTCGTAGATGCGGCGCAAGTTCTCGTGCAGGTCGTCGCACAACGATTGATCGCCGACCAGTTCACCGACCGCGTCCAGCCGGTCGTTGATCGCGGCCGCGTCGCAAAGCGGATTCGCAACCCAGTCGGCCAGCAGTCGCGAACCCATGGCCGTGACCGTCCGATCGAGCACCCAGAGCAGCGAACCTTCACGCCGGGCGTCGCGGATCGTTCGCGATATTTCGAGGCTGCGCCGGCTCGATTGGTCGATCTCCAGCGTGCCCGACGCTCGATACGGCGTCAAACGATCGATGTGCTCCAATGAACTTTTTTGCGTCTCGGCCAGATAGTCGAGGATCGCCCCGGCCGCACGGATCGCCTGATTATCGACCGGATCGTCGGAGAAGCCGAATCCCTCCAGACCGGCCGTCGAAAAATGCTTCGCCAGCGTGTCCCGAGCCGTCTTCTGCGAAAACGCCCAGGCAGGCCGCCGCGTGACCATCATCGATTCGCGCAAATGGCCCGGCAACGGGTCGGCGTCTTCGCTCACCAAACACTCGGCCGGCGCAATCCGCGCCAGTTGATCGGAAAGATGCCCGGCCGCGAAACCCGACGCCCAAAATCGTCCCGTCGAAAGCTCGACCCACGCCACGCCAATCGGATCGCCCGGTGCAATCGCGGCCAAAAAGTTGCTCGTCCGCGGATCCAACAAAGCGTCATCGGTCACCGTGCCGGGCGTGACGATCCGCGTCACTTCGCGCTTCACCAACCCCTTAGCGAGCTTGGGATCTTCGACCTGCTCGCACACCGCCGCCCGCATCCCCGCGGCGATCAGCTTGCCGAGATAGCTCTCCAACTGATGATGCGGGAAGCCGGCCATCGGAACGGCGTTCTCGCCTTTTTCCCGACTCGTCAGAGCGAGATTCAGCACCCGGGCGGCCGTCTTCGCGTCCTCGTGGAACATCTCATAGAAGTCGCCCATCCGAAACAGCAGAAGCGCGTCGGGACACGCCTGTTTCGCCTCCTCATACTGCTTCATCATCGGGGTCACGGCCATTACAAAACCTAATACCAGATGTGCTATCCCGGGTTGATCGCCTATTCGATGCAGCAAAGATGGACCAGTTTAGCAGGCGTAGGCCCCCCCGAAAAGTCTAACGACCTGGGCTCAGATAACGACCACAGCTACCTTCGTGAGCATCCGGGGAGCCCTCCCTGGAAGAGAAGCCGTTCGCTGCGCCTCTTCTGGTTGTTTAATAACACGATCCGGCTATTTATAAGTCTTTTCTATGTAACGAGTTCGGTTATGTTAAGTTTTATTATTTACTTTATTATTTTATAGGTTATAATATCGCCGTCCCAAAAATTAGGAGGCAATGATCGTGAAAGAGCAAAAACTAACGACGGCTGACGTTTGCCGCGTGTCCGGCCTTCGTTCAGAGAAGGATCGTCTGGTGTTTCCGTATCGTTCGCCCTCTTGCACGAGATCGGGGCATCGTGTAAGTTGTGGTGGACAACGAAGAAAGGCAAGCAACGCGACCGCCATATCGTAGCAAAAGGCCAGTTTCGGCTCGGGCAAAGAGAGGGCAAGCTGCCACAATACCTTTTGAAACTTTCGGGGTGACAGCCATCCCGACATGCTAACAACTCGAAGGGCAGGGGGGAAGGGGGACGCAAACGGACGCAAACGGCCGTCAGCCCGCCGCTTCCGCCAAGGGCCATTCCGCACATTCGACCACGTCCGCGCCAAACATCGCGTAGCGGATCTTGCGGATCAATTCGGGATCGGCCTCGGCCAACGTGTCCAGCAGTCGGCGTTCGTCCGGCGGTTCCATCACGTTGAGAATCTTCACAACGCCGCTAACGCCGCCAACGCCGCCAATACCGTCCCGCACGCGCTTCTCGACGCGCGGTCGGGCCATGCGATTTCTCAACACACCTTCTACGTCTTGGATCACCTCGGCCGAGACTTCGCCCGTCGCGGCCAGACGCATGACCACCTCGATTTGTCGCTCCGGCGAAAGCTTCGCCAGCACATCGGCCGCCTTCTGCGTCGGCAGATACGACAACACCAACGCAATCGCCTGCGGAGACTCGTCGGCCAACAGTTCGAGCAGCCGCCGAGGCGACCGATCAACGAGAAACCCGAACGGAATCGATGGCGCGACTTTATTCACGCGCACTTGCTCGGGCCGGCCGTCCATGAACGCTCGCAGCACCGTCTCTTGCTCGTCATCAGGGAATTGCTCCAACCGATTCAGCGCATCAACAACCGCCGCCGCCTGTTGCGGTTCGAGTTTGCCAAGAAGTCGCGTTCGCTGCACAGCCGGCAGGCTCCGCAACAAAATAGCCGCTTCACGGACGCTTTTTCGAGAAGTTTCGACAGTCATGGCGCACATTTCCGGCGCAAGAGTAGACGTCCGCCATTATCGACCGATCGGCCCGCGCGACTTGAGAAGAATCGCGAAGAAGCCCTCACCTCAACTCAATGCCGTTGGATGAGTCGTAAGCCATTCGAAAATAGGAGGTTGTGATCAGCCCGATTCATCGGGCTTTCCGCCGCAAGCGGTATTAGATCCGGCGTTCACGCCGGCCGGGCCAGTGACGATTCGGCCGCAGTGTCAGCCCGGTTCACCGGGCTCCTGCCCGAGCATCTCTTACGGCAGCGTACAGACGGCCTTAGCGCCGCTGCCTTCGCCGATCTCGATGTCGACCCGATCGAGTACGCCGGCGCCCAGCAACGCCCAATTCGCCAGAAAAAGCCGGCCGATGTGTTCCGCCAGCAGTTCCGTCGTCGTGTTGGCGATCGGCAACAGCAGGCAATCGTCCTCCGGAAACACCCAACGGCGCTTGCCAAACGTCACCTCCACCTCACCCTTGCGCGACGCAACGCGAATCGACGGATGCTCCATCGGCAGCAACATGCGGTGGTCCAACTCGCCGAGGATTCCCTTCAACGCCGCGCGGACCGCCACGAAATCGACGACGTATCCGTTCGAATTCAGCGAGCCGAACACCTCGACGGCCACGCAATACGTGTGCCCATGCAATCGCTCGCACGAACCGTCGGACAACGTAATAAAATGCCCGGCCGCAAAGCCCAAATCGTCGCCGTCGATGCGAATATGGAATGAGGCCATGAGAAATCGATGGAGATTAGGTTCAATACCATCAAAAAAAACGCTGTGACATCCCGTGTAGCGGGCGGGCTTGCCCGCCGCGGCCAACAACCATTCACACCTACTTCAACGCCCTTGGAATTCGAAACCAGAAATCAGAGCGGGTTTTTCTCAAAAAACGTCTCCATGATCGGCACGATTCGCTCGTGGGCGTCCTCGACGACGTAGTGGCCGGCGTCTTCCAACCGATGCACTTCGCCTTGCGGCAAGAACTCGCGGAATCGTTCGAGGAACTTCGGCGAAAAGCACCAATCCTGCATCCCCCAGATGTAACAGACCGGATGATTCCGGAATTTCGGCAACCCCTGCTCGATGTCCAACAGCGTCTGATAGCTGGGATGGCTCGCCCGCAACGGAATATCGCACACGAAACGATAGACCGCCACGCGATTCGCCCAGGAATCGTAGGGCGCCAGATAGCCGGCCTTGACCGCGGGCGTCATTCGCTCGGGCTTGCAGACGGTCATGCGCGTGGCCGATCGGGTGAACAAATTGAGACCCTGAATGGCAACCTGGCCGAACACCGGCAAGTGGCAGAGGTGGATCGGCCAGGGACATTTTTCGGCGCGGAAGGCCGCCGTGTTCATCAGCACGAACCGCGTGAACCGCTCAGGGTCGGCCACCGCCGCGCCCATGCCGACGCCGCCGCCCCAGTCGTGAGCGACCAACGTAATGTCGCGCAGATCCAGCTTCTCGATGAAGTGGTTCAGGTCGGCAACGCGCTGCCCAAGCCGATAGGAATACTCGCTCGGCGACGGCTTGTCCGACAGCCCGCACCCGATGTGGTCAACGGCGATGACCCGATACCGAGGCTTCAGGGCCGTGACCAGATCGCGCCAATAGAACGACCACGTCGGGTTGCCGTGAACCATCAGCAGCACCGGCCCCTCGCCCTCATCAATATAATGGTAGCGATGTCCGTCGAGCGTGACGTCGTGCGACGCAAAGGGATACAGGGCGCGCCAATCGTGGGATATCATCATAATTCTTCCAAAAACTTATCCCACAAGTCCCCTCTCGCTCCGGGAGAGGGCTAGGGTGAGGGCTGTCTCCACATGTCCCCTCTCCCTCCGGGAGAGGGTTAGGGTGAGGGCTGTTTCCTCATGTCCCCTCTCCCTCCGGGAGAGGGTTAGGGTGAGGGCTGTTTTGTCATGTCCCGTCTCCCTCCGGGAGAGGGCTAGGGTGAGGGCTGTTTTGTCAACGGGTGTTACTCCACCCCCTCCGCCTTTTTCGAGCCGTTTTCAATGAATTCCCGGTACTGCCGATCGAGTGTACGATAACGGACGCCGGTCAGCTTGGCAAGCGTATCGGGACGGTCGCGGCCGGTGTAGACGGCCACCAGATAGGCCACCAACGCATCACGATACCGGCCCCCGTCGTAAAAAACCAGGAAATTGGCCAATCCCGCCGCCTGACTGTAGAGCGTGGCGATTCGAGGATCCGTTTGGAAACGCTCCCGGCCATAGCCGGTGAACTCGGCCAACGGCACGTAGAAATCATCCTCCAGCAGCCGATACCGCGCGGCATAAACCCGCTCGTCGTCAAAACCGCCGAGCACCAGAAACCCATCCTCCTGATGAAGCGATTCGAGGAACAGCGCAATGCCCTCGATAATCCAGAAATTGGCGTCTCGACCCACGTCGGCCACGATCGGCCGCGACTCGTGAAACAACTGGTGCGTGGCCTCGTGATACAGCGTCCGGTCGTCGCTCTTCGGATCCGCGAAAAAGTACGCCCGACCCATCCGATAGACGCCGCATGTCTCGATGTCGGGCATCGAGTCCTTCATCGCCTGGCGATAGTCGTCGCGATCGCGGAAATAGACGATCTGATGCTTGCGTCTCGGCGCCGACGCGCCGAACCGCCCTTCAAACATCGCCACGACGTCGGCCTCCGACGCAAAATAGCGAACCAACATCTGCTGCCAGAGACGATAGAGCCGTTCGAGTTTCACCCCCAACGCCACGGCGGCCTCGATGCTGTGATTCGTGCGAATCGTGTAGTGCTCCGTCTCGACATCCCAACCTTGCCGAATGTCGCGATGTCGCCGCGCGTCTTCCTCGGCCGATATCCATCGACCGTTGTCGAAACGCTGGCCATCCTCGTAACGGCGCAAATACGCCTTCGGCAACCAGCCAAACTTATCGCTCCAAACGAAGCCCGACCGCAACTTCTTCACTTCGTAGGCCGTCCGCCACTGATCGCGAAACTTCTGATAGCCGAACAATCGCCGGGCAGGCTCATAGTCGGGATCGGTCCGGATCGCCGCAATCGCCAAATCGAACGCCAACCCCGCCTGACCGTTTCGGACGGCCGCTCGCGCCAAGTCATAAAGCGCCGCCGCATGGTCGCGCCGTAGTTTCGCAAGCCGCGACACCCACTCATCGATTTTCTCCTTCGTCCCCTCGCCCTTTGGGCGAGGGCCTGCTTCGGTCCCCTCTCCGACCGGGAGAGGGCCTACTTCGGTCCCCTCTCCCACCGGGAGAGGGTTAGGGTGAGGGCTGTCCGCCGAATCGTCACGCCCCCCACTCTGATTCCCATCCGGCAACGGAAGCGATCCACCAACCTGATCCGGCAGCACCGGAATAAAAACCTTGTGCGGATCCGTTGGCCCAAGCACATGGCGGGTCTTTTGGGCCTCGTCGGCCAGGCCGTTTTCCTCGCACCATTTGGCCAAAGCCTCGATCTCGGCGACGTATTTCGCGCGGAACTCCGATGCCGCCCGATGTTGATCGTAAGCAAATCCGCCGACCGCCACCGAGAGCATCGCCCCCACCATCATGGGAACGGCTGCAACGCGGTATCGCATTGTGGGGCGTCTCGGTTCCAAGGGCAATGTCGACTCCAAGGGCAGCGCCGCCGAACGGCGAAAAAAAACGGGAGGCCTTCTCTCTTCCAGTGTAACACGGACGGCCTGCGATTTCCGCTTTTTTCCAGGCCGATCGACCCCAAAAACCGCCCCGCCAGGCGCAAAAAAACGGCCTCCGGTCGGGCGACCGTCGCCCCGAAGGACAACCGCCACGGCGACCGAGGCCGTTTGATCCGAAAAATCGGTGGAATCGCCCCGCGACTATTCTTTCTCGAATGCCGCGTCGAAGGCCACCTTGCTCGGCTCGAAGTCCATCTTCCGGACGAACTCCACCGCCTCCTTGGCGCCGCGGTCGCGATCCATGCCGCTGTCTTCCCACTCGACCGACAACGGGCCGTTATAACCCGCGACGTTCAACGCGCGGATGATCTCTTCAAAGTTCACGCCGCCGCGCCCCAGCGACCGGAAGTCCCAACCGCGACGCGGATCGCCGAAGTTCAAGTGGCTGCACAAGATGCCGCTACGACCGTTGAGCGTCACAATCGCGTCCTTCATGTGGACGTGATAGATGCGGTCGGGGAACGCGCGGATGAACTCGACCGGATCGACGCCCTGCCACAACAGGTGGCTCGGATCGAAGTTGAAGCCGAACTCTTCGCGATAGTTCAACGCCTCCAGCGCCCGCTCGGTCGAGTACAGGTCAAAGGCGATCTCGGTCGGATGCACTTCCAAGGCGAACTTCACGCCGCACTCGGCAAACACGTCAAGAATCGGGTTAAACCGGTCAGCGAACAGCTTGTACCCGTCGTCGATCATCTCCTGCGAAACGGGCGGGAACG
>JAEWUR010000051.1 GCA_023397045.1 Planctomycetota bacterium | reverse complement strand
GGCTACAATCACTCATGGCGGCCTCCTTGCTGCTTGGGGTGACTTGACAACACCCTTGTACGCAAGGCAGGCCGTTTCTTTCTATATCAATTCACCGTAACGACTTAAAACAATATCAGTGCCATTCGGGTCAGGGATTAGAAATGGTGAATGGCGAATGGTGGATGGATCTATGCAAAACGATTATTGTATAATGTAAAAAAACACTGCGTACGTCGTTTTACGACTATCCACTAACCACTATCCACTAACCACTTTTCCTTTCCCCATAGCCTACCAAAACATTGCCGTTTCGGGGAAGATAGGGGGCACCGAAAAAATCTTGGACCTCTCACCTCCCGGATCACGATGACGATGAACCAGAAACGCCTGTTAGAACGATTTTTGCGATACGTCAAGGTCGATACGACGGCCGGCGCCGATACGGACGACTATCCCAGCTCGCCGGGCCAGATGGAATTCGGGCGGATGCTGGCCGACGAGCTTCGCGGCATGGGCCTGACCGATGTCCGGCAGAGCGTGCATGGGATCGTCCTGGCCACGGTTCCGTCGACCGCCGGCCGCGATGCCCCGACTATCGCCCTATGCAGCCACCTCGACACCTCGCCCGAGACGACCGGGGCCGGCGTCAAGCCGCAGGTGATCGAAAACTACTCGGGCGGCGATATCGTTCTGCCGGGCGATACGAGCCGCGTGATTCGGATGACCGACAATCCCGAGTTGCAGTCGCTGCTGGGCCGCACGCTGATCACGACCGACGGCACGACGCTGTTGGGCGCCGACGACAAGGCCGGCGTGGCCATCATCATGGAAACGGCCCAATGGCTGATCGAGCATCCCGAGATCGAACACGGCCCGATCCGCATCTGTTTCACTTGCGACGAAGAGATCGGCCGCGGCGTCGACCACATCGATCTGGGCGAGATCGACGCGGTCGTCTGCTACACTCTCGACGGGCATGGTAGCGGCGAGATCGACATCGAGACGTTTTCGGCCGACGAGGCAACGGTCACGGTGCGCGGCGTCAACATCCATCCGTCGATTGCCAAGGGGCGCATGACCAATGCGATTCGCGCGGCCGCGGAGTTCATCGCTCGATTGCCGCGCGACACGCTGTCGCCCGAGACGACCGACGGCCGCGACGGCTTTTTGCATCCCTACGAAATCGAAGGCGGCGTGGCCGAGGTCAAGCTCAAGGTTCTGCTCCGCGAGTTCGAGGCGTCGCAACTTGAAACGTTGGCCGACCGCCTGCGTGCGACGGCCGCCGAGGTTGGTCGGGAATTTCCCGCCGCGACGCTCGACGTGCAGATCAAGCGACAGTATCGCAACATGGCCGAAGGACTCGCGCGGGAACCGAGGGCCGTGGCCTTTGCCCAAAAGGCGCTCGAACGGCTCGGCCGCAAGGCGAAGTTGACGATCGTTCGCGGCGGCACCGACGGCTCGCGGCTCACCGAACTCGGCCTGCCGACGCCCAATCTCTCGTGCGGCGGCCACAATCCGCATTCGCCGTTGGAATGGGCCTGCCTCGACGAGATGGCCGAATCGGTCGAGTGGCTCATCGCCCTGGCCGAAACCTGGGCGGCTGCGAAGCCGGAGTGAGACGGCGTTCCATACGGCACGGCTGTCTGTAACCGCGCCACCCTTATTGACCGATCCTTTTTCGGCACCCGGCGTCCAAGTCAATGGTCGTCGAGCGAACCCGGCTCGTCGCCGCCGTGCGAGTCGAGATACGCGCTAAGCAGGATTTGCGCGGCAAGCATGTCCATCCGTTTCTTGCGGCGCTTTCGCGTCATTTCGGCGGCCAACAGCAATTGCTCCGCTTCGCGGCTGGTGAATCGCTCGTCGAACAACTCGACCGGCACGCCCGTCGTCTCGCCAAGCCATTGGGCGAACTGCCGAGCCTCCTGTGACTTTTTGCTCTCTTGACCGTCGCAATGGATGGGCAACCCGACGACGAACAGCACCACCCGTTCTTCGGCAACCAAACGGCGGAATCGCTCGGCGTCCTGGGCGGGACTGCGGCGCGTGTAGTTCTCGATCGGGCTGGCAATCTTTCGATCGGGATCGCTCAGCGCGATGCCGATCCGCACGGTTCCAAAATCGATTCCGGCGACGCGGCCCGGCGATAAGGGGTGAGCGCTCATGGTGTTTCTTCGAGGGGCTGCCGATCTTTTTCAGAAAGAAAATATCCGTGTTTCAGGAACCGGAGCGTCAATTTCTGCACGGCCTTGTTGTCCATCAGCAGCGTGTGCAATACCGGCACCACGACGAAATCGTGTGCGCCGGGCAGTTTCGTGGTTTCGACCGAAATGGTGCCGTCGTTGTCGCCTTCGAGGATTGGGCTAAAGCCTTTGTCGCCGCCTTTTCCGCCGGCAATGATCCCGAACTCGAACGATGGCGTGGCAAGGTGTTTTTCCAACTCGGGCCAGTCGCGGCCAAGCTCCAATCCCGAATCGCCCATGATCTGCTGAAAGATCAGACTGTCCGACAGCGCCTCGGCCAATCGCGCGCCCTGATTCGGCGGGCCGAGCATTACGAACCGGTGGAATCGCGCGATGGCCCTGCGGTCGGCCGCCTGCGCGTTGGGCGTTTGTTTCCACGTTTCTTGCCGGGCGAGATCGCCGAGGTAATGGCGAATCACGATGTTGCCCATGCTGTGGCCGACGAAATTGATCTCGTCCACTCCGTCCAGGTTCTGGACGATATTCCGAAGCGAACGCGCGTGTTCGGCAATGTCGACGCGCGTGCTGGGATAGCTGACATTGAACACTTGATATCCGCCCTGCTCGCGGAGGAATTGACACAGCAACTCCATCGACGAGCGCGTCCTCACAAGGCCATGTAGAACGATCACGGCCTTGCCGGACATGCGAGGCAGGTTTTCCTGGCGCTTGATTCGTTCGAGCGTGGCCAGGCATTCGTCGTAGGTGCCCCACGCATAGCGCATGTTGTTCTCATCGAGAAGGCGATAGTGCCCGTCGAGAACGTTGCGCTGGATCCGCCACTGGTGAAATAACAGTTGATCGGCCCAGAACTGCTTGCCGCCCATCGTGGGCATGGGCACCCGGACCGGTCCTTCCGGTTCCTCGGCAGAAAGACGGCCAGGGTGAAAGACCAGCCCAACCAGCGGAATCAGGGTTTTCAGAAACGAACGGCGAATCATGCCCGGAACGACACGAATTGTTTTCAAAAACAGGGAATCAACAGCCCAACAAACAAAAAGGCGAGAAATTAGGCATTATGTAACGCTGCCTGGGCGATTATAATGGTTTTTTCCAATTCGAGGAACCTGGCCTTTCCGTATCCGCCGGGCTGTGATGCCGAACCAAGACCGCCCCAGAACCATTGCCATCGGCGACATCCACGGCTGCCTGGCCGCGTTGGACACGCTGTTGGCCGCCGTTCGGCCGACGACCGACGACACCCTGGTGGTGCTGGGTGACTTCGTCGACCGCGGTCCCCACAGCCGGGGCGTGCTCGACCGGCTGCTCGAACTCGAGCGGCGATGCCATCTCGTGCCCGTGCTGGGCAATCACGACGAGATGATGCTCCAGGTCTACGACGGCCGGACCAACATCTATATCGACTGGCTGCTGTTCGGCGGCAACGCCACGCTGAAATCGTATGGCAGTTCGAAGATGGGCGACATTCCCGAACCGCATATCGAATTTCTGCGAAAGTGTCCGTTGTATTTCGAGACGGATCGCCATTTCTTCATCCACGGCAACTACCTGCCCAACGTGCCGCTGGCTGACCAGCCGCGCGAGACGCTGCTCTGGGACTCGCTCAAGACGCGACTGCCCGGACCACATTGTTCCGGCAAGACTGCCATCCTCGGCCACAGTTCACAGAAGAGCGGCGAAGTGCTTGACGTCGGCTACCTCAAGTGCATCGACACCCGATGCTACGAACAAGGCTGGCTCACCGCCCTCGACGTCGACACCGGCCAAATCTGGCAAGCCAACAAACGCGGAGAGCGGAGGAAGTAGTGGAGAGTGGAGAGTGGAGAGTGGAGAGTGGAGAGTGGAGAGCGGAGAGCGGAGAGCGGAGAGCGGCCGGAAAAAAAGTCCCCTCTCCCTCCGGGAGAGGGCTAGGGTGAGGGCGACCTGCCATCAGCAAACACGATTACATCGGTTTCCGGCTTTCTGCCGTCACATAGGGTTGCCACTCGCTCCAATCAAGTTTTTTGCTCTCTTTTTCAATTTCTTGCCTGGTGATCTTTTTGCCCGCCCCGCCTCGTGATTCGAGCAGTTCTTCGATGATTTTCGAATGGGTCTCCCATTCAGAGCGAGTGTTATACCGGCCCCTTTCCATCACTATGGCCTTTTCTTCCCGAAAATCGTACGCAGAGGTATAAGGCAAAATTTGTGGTATTGGTTTGTAGGGGGCGTCTTTGTCTAATTTCTGTTTCTCCAATTCGGCAAGATTCTCCTTGGTCATAACAATCGCACGACATGCAATGACCGACCCGTCGCGCGACCACACGGCGCCGCTGAAGTCAACGTAATTCCACTCAAGATGAGCTATTAGTTTGAGGCACTCTGGCGACTCGATGGTCGAAGACGCGAAGAACGCGATGTCGCGAGTCCGAAAGCCTGATATAAGAAAATGCGCCTGGTATTTCGGATTCGTACTCGTCGAACTAAAAAGATGCGGGCTTGCCATGCTTAATGTGAACTTGTGCGTAAATTGCACACAACCATAGCAGGCCAGTGCGATCAATCCGACCACAAGTACTATTGCAGCCCAACAGCCAGTTTTCTTCATTAGATGTGCCGTATTGCCTGATCGGAGACGCGAGGAACGTTGCTCACACTCTCACATGAATCACTCCTCCATCCGATACGACGTAAAACCGCCAGACAGATTCCTGGCTTTGAATCCGTGTTGGCGCAACATGCGGACGGCGTTGTAGGACGTCTGGCCGACCATGCAGTGAACCCAAATCTCGCGGTCACGCGGCAGTTCGTCCAATCGGGCGCGAAGCTCGCCCATCGGAATGCGAATCGTGCCGTCGATCGCGCCGGCCGCAACCGCCGAACTTGGTCGCACATCCAATGTGACCGGCGTTTGACCGGCCGCCCGACGCTCGAGCCAGTCCGACCATTGGGCCACGTCGACGTCGCCTCGCAGGATGTTCGACGCGACGAATCCGGCCATATTCACCGGGTCTTTGGCGCTGCCGTATTGCGGGGCGTAGCACAACTCGGCCTCCTCCAGATCGAAGACCGTCGCTCCCATCTGGATGGCCATCGCCAGCACGTCGATACGCTTTTCGACGCCGCTCTTTCCAACGGCCTGCGCGCCGAGAATGCGTCCATCCTCGGGCGAAAACAACAGCTTCAACGCGATGCGCACGGCCCCGGGATAGTACGACGCATGATTCATCGCGTGCGTGTACGATTTCTCGAATGCGATTCCGCAGCGGCGCAGCGATTTCTCGGTTGCACCGGTCATGGCCAACGTGTAATCGAAAACGCCGACGACCGACGTGCCTTGCGTTCCGCGGAAATGGACGTCGCGGCCGCAGATCGCGTCGGCGGCAATGCGGCCCTGTCGATTGGCGGGACCTGCCAAAGGGATCAGTGACGGCCGACCCGTGATGAAATCGCGAACCTCGACCGCATCGCCCACGGCAAAGATCGCCGGATCGCTGGTTCGCATCTGATCGTCGACCTGGATGCCGCCGGTCACGCCAAGTTGCAGGCCGGCATCGCGTGCGAGGCCCACGTCAGGCTTAACGCCCACGGCCATGATCACCATGTCGACGGCGAACCGTTCGTCATGATCGGCCACCACCGACAGCATATCGTGCGGTATCGGCTCGATGGCCGAAACCGTGTTACCCAATCGCAAGTTGACGCCTTGCTTCGACAGTTCGTCGTGGACCGGCGCGACCATCTCGGAATCCATCGGCGGCATCACCTGCTTGGTCAACTCGATGAGCGTGACCTGAACATCGCGGCGAGCCAAGTTTTCGACCATCTCGAGCCCGACGAAACCGCCGCCGACCACTGCCGCGCGGCTGACG
>JAEWUR010000045.1 GCA_023397045.1 Planctomycetota bacterium | reverse complement strand
GCGCTGGCCGTGGCAGTCGCCATCCCGTTGGTGGCGCAAGAACTGAAGACGCCGCAGGACGCCGAAAAGACTGCCGAGCCGACCGCCAAACCGGCCGAGAAGGTCTGGTTGGGCGTGTGGTGTTCGGCTGTCCCCGCTCCGGTGCGACTCCAGGGCAACTTGCCCGACGATCAGGGCGTCTTCGTCCTGGGCGTGGCTCCCAATAGCCCCGCCGCCCAGGCCGGTATCGCCGTCAACGACGTGCTGTTGAAAATCAACGACACGACCTTGGCCAAACCGGAGGATCTTGTCCAGGCGATTGCCGCGGCGAAAGACGGCAACGTGAAGATCGAATTGATGCGGGGTCCGAAGGCGATGACCCTCGACGTCGCGCTGGCCAAACGGCCCGAGCAACTCGACGCGAACGACCTCCCGTCGGCCGACGACCGCGATTTTGAAATCATGAAGCGATGGATCGAGGAGCAATGGCCCGGCGAGGTCATCGGCGGTCGGGCGCCGCAACTTCGATACCGGTTCTTCCATCCCGGCGCGATCGTGCCGGGCGAGGCGCCGCTGACCGCGCCCCTGCCGACCGACATGAGCATCACGATCCGCAAACAATCCGATCAGCCGGCGAAGATCGATGTGCAACGCGGCGACGACAAATGGGAATTGACCGAAAAAGACCTCGACAAACTCCCGGCCGACATCCGACCGCACGTCGAACGGCTCCTCGGACGCGGCCCGTTGGGCATCGTCGGCAATATGCCCACCGTCGACGTCCTGCCGAGAAATCCTGACGCCAATTTCTGGCAAGATCGATTCGAAAAACGGCTCGACGAGATGAACCAACGCATGGATCGCATGCTGCGAACGATGGAGCGGTCGATGGGCGGAGAGGTTTCGCCGCCAAGCACGGAGAAAGCTCCGACGGAGTGATACGACATAAACGGTATCCCGCCACCGCAGTTCCCCACTGCGGTAAACCAAGAGGGGCGGCGACCGGTTCTCGGAAGCCGCCCCTCTGCGCGCTTTCTTGCGGCCCTCCGACCCGCCCGTGCCCCCTCTTTTTTGGTGCTAACCCCGAAGATCGTCAAATTCTTCACGAAGTCGAGCGACCAACGGGAGCGGTTCGAAGCCAACCGAGCGGCAGCTCGCAGGGGTTGGCGGCCCTGCCGCCCTTTGGATTAAGGTACAATTGGATTATGGGGCTCCGAAAGGTCGAGCCATGACAAAGCGAATCCTATCTTGGGTGCTGCCGCGCATTCCGGCCATGTGTCTAGGGGCCGGCATCATGGTGTGGCTTAGCACGCAGGCCTTTGTGTCGGAGGACGCACCGCCCGGCCGAGTCGTCTGGTTCGCGCTGGGCACCGCCCTCATGGGCGCCGTCGTCGGACTCTGGGTGCGCCGATGCCTTGGTGGACTCCGAACCGCATTCCGCGCCGGATCCGCCCAAAAGGTGCTGCTCCGCGCGATGGTCGGCGGCATCGTCCTGGGCCTGGCCGGATTGATTGTCCGATCGATCGAGGGCCAGTCGGCCGACCTCCATCCCTGGTTGTTGGGCGCAAGCTATCTCGGCGCCTGGGCTCGCTGGACCATCGGCGGCGCGACCCTCACGCTGCTCGGACAAGGTGAAAACTATCCCGTCTCGATGCCGCCCATCGCGTGATCCGTCGCGCCCGCTATTCCACCGTCGCCTCGGCGCGGCAGAGAAGCTCCGAGCCGATCTCGCCGGGCTCGGGCGACACCGCGGCCGTGCTGATCCGCAGCTTCAAGTTGAGTTCATGGCTGGCGCCGGCCGACTCTTGCAGACGCGAGCAGAACGCTTGGGCCTCTTCCAGACTGCTCTGCGGCATCACCACCGCAAACGCTTCGCTCCGGCATCGGGCCAGATAGTCGCAATCGCGAATCGATTGCTCGACCAATCGGGCGACCGTCTTCAACAACGGATGCGCCACCGTGTCGCCGCAACTCGCCTTGATCTGCTGATAGTGATCGATGGCCACGATCACCAGCGAAAACGGCTGCGAAAAACGCCGTTTCATCGCCAGAAACACGTCGAGCACCTCCTCCAAAGCGGTCCGGTTCGGCAAATCGGTCGGCATGTCCACCCGAAGATCGACAACCTCGACCAACGAACGAATCTCATTCTGGATCGACTCCCGGGCCTTCGCGATCCGATCGGCAAGTTGCGCGGCGGTCATCTCGCCTTCGAGCGTCGAAGCGATCTTGCTCAAATCTCGCGTCCAACGATCGTCCTGTTGAAGGACTTGCGACAGCCGCATCCACAACTGCAACATGCACTGGAGCGTCAGCATCAGGTCGGTTGTCGTCAGCACGCCGCAAAGCCGGCCGTTCGCAACGACCGGTAGACACGAGGCATTCTCGTTGACCATGTGCGTTATCGCGGGGCTCAGCGGCATCTCGGGCGAGATGCTTTGCACGCTCGCGTCCATGATCTGTTGGGCCGTCGCGCCTTGTCGGGCGTGCAATTCCTGCTCGCCGATGACGCCCAAGACTTCACCCCCTCGGCCGCAGACCACGATGTGTCGCGTGCGCTGCTGCCGCACCATCGCGACGATCTCCTCATACGTGATCGCCGGCGAGATCACTACCGGGTCGGGCGTCATCAAGTGG
>JAEWUR010000044.1 GCA_023397045.1 Planctomycetota bacterium | reverse complement strand
AGGCCGATCAGATCGAGGCGATCATCGCCTACATCGACGAACACGATACGATCGAAGGCGCCCCGGAGTTGAAGCCGGAGCATCTGCCGGTGTTCGATTGCGCGTTTCCGCCGCGCAACGGACAGCGATCGATCAACTGGCGAGCGCACATCCGGATGATGGCCGCCGCGCAGCCGTTCATCTCCGGCGCGATTTCGAAGACGGTCAACATGCCGAAGGACAGCACGCCGGAAGACGTGGCCGACGCCTACATGGAAGGTTGGCGGTTGGGTCTGAAAGCGCTGGCCATCTACCGAGACGGTTCGAAGGAAGTTCAGCCGCTTTCGACGAAGACCAAGGCGGGCAAGGCGGCCGAGAAGGTCATTTCGGCGCCCCGTCGCGAGCGTCTGCCCGACACGCGGCAGTCGATCACCCACAAGTTCAACGTCTCGGGCCACGAAGGCTACATCACCGTGGGGTTGTATCCCGACGGACGGCCCGGCGAGTTGTTCATCACGATGGCCAAGGAAGGCAGCACGATCGGCGGACTGATGGACTGTTTCGGCACCGCCGTTTCGATGAGTCTGCAATACGGCGTGCCGCTCGAAGTGTATGTGAACAAGTTTTCGCATACGCGATTCGAGCCGATGGGTTTCACCAAGAATCCCGACATCAAGATCGCGAAGAGCCTGGTCGATTACATCTTCCGGTGGCTGGGCGTCACGTTCCTGCCGGGATTCCGGGAGGCGAACAAGATCGTGCCGCCTGCCGCGGCCAACCCGGAACCGGGGGATCCCGAGACAGAGCGCAAGCCCGCCGCCATGATGGCCGGCGGGCCGAACGGCGCCAACGGATCGGCAAACGGATCGACGAACGGCAACGGACACGGCGGTCCCAAGCACGCCGCGAAGCGCAACGGCAGTTCGGCCGGCGCAGCGGTGATGGATCGCGTGGCCGTCGCGGTTCCGGCCGAATCGCCGGCGTCGCGCAGCGAGCAGTTCGCCGCGTTCCAGACCGACGCGCCGACCTGCGACAACTGCGGGGCCATTACGGTGCGCAATGGAAACTGCTACCTGTGCCATAACTGTGGTAGCAGCATGGGTTGTTCGTAATCCCTTGAAATCGACCGAGTGATCCGAATGCCAGCGCTGCCGCTGATCGAGGAACTCGCGCCTGCGCCGCCGCCCGAGGCGGTTTTCGAGCGATTGTCGCAGTTGCCGCGATGCCTGTTCCTCGACAGCGCGGTGAGGCATCCGCAGCGCGGGCGCTATTCCTTTTTGGCGGCCGATCCGTTCGATTTCGTGCGGTTTCCGGCCGACGGCGGCGATGCCCTGGCCGTCTTGAAGCGAAAGTTGGCCCAATTCACGGCCATCGGCGTTCCCGAGTTGCCGCCGTTCCAGGGCGGAGCGGCCGGAATGCTGGGTTACGAGTTGGGACGCAGTCTGGAAAGCGTTCCGACCGCGTCGAACGACGAGTTTCACGTTCCGGCGCTAGCGATGGGCTTTTACGACGTCGTCGTCGCGTTCGACCACATGACCGAGCGTGCGTGGATCGTTTCGCAAGGGTTGCCGGAATGGGAGCCTTCGAGTCGGCACGCCCGGGCTGCCGAGCGGCTTGCCCAGATGCGAGAATGGATCAACGGCAACGGCCTTGCGAACCACATTCCCACGGCAGGAGCCGCGCCGCGCCGCGAGCCCATCGATTCCGCACAGCTCGCAACGCAATATCCCATCGCCGACCTGCCTGGGCTGACCAGCAATTTCTCGAAAGAACAATATCTGGCCGCCGCGCAACGGGTGATCGACTACATTCATGCGGGCGACGTATTCCAGGTGAACGTCGCGCAGCGATTGCTGACGCCGGCGCGCTGCGATTCGCCGTCACTCTACCAGCGTCTGCGTTTGCGCAATCCCGGTCCGATGGCCGGCTATTTCGACCTCGGCGATTTTCAGATCCTTAGCGCATCGCCCGAGCGATTTCTGAAAGCCGGTAGGGGACAGGTCGAGACGCGGCCGATCAAGGGAACGCGGCCTCGAACCGGCAACCCGATGACCGATCAGGCAACAGCGGCCGAGCTGCTGGTCAGCGAAAAGGATCGGGCCGAAAACGTCATGATCGTCGATCTTCTGCGAAACGACCTGTCGCGCGTTTGCACGCCTGAGAGCGTCGAGGTCGACCAGCTTTGCGACATCGAGCCCTGCGAATATGTGATGCACCTGGTATCGTCCGTCACCGGTCGACTCAGGGCGGGATGCACGCCGCTCGACGCGGTTCGCGCCGCATTTCCAGGCGGCTCGATCACCGGCGCTCCGAAAGTTCGGGCGATGGAGATTATCGCCGAGTTGGAACCGACCGCGCGGGGCGCCTATTGCGGCTCGCTCGGCTACCTCGGTTTCGACGGCTCGATGGACCTAAACATCCTCATCCGCACGATTACCGCCGGCCGAGGTTGGTGGCAGTTTCCCGTCGGCGGCGGCGTCGTGGCCCAATCCGTGCCCCAGCAGGAATACGACGAAACCTGGCACAAGGCCGAGGGGCTGCTGCGAGCGTTGGAGTAACCCCGTTCGAACGACCGTCGACGCGATTACTCCGATTCGTCGCTGGCCGACATCAGCTTGCGGCGAAAGACCTTGATTTTTTCGTTGACCATGACGGGAATCTTCTGCCGGATCAGATTGACGCCGTCGAACCAGCCGTAGGGCTCTTCAAAAACGATGTGGCATTCGATCCACACCGCCCCGGCGGGCTCGATCAGCCGGGTGATCTTGGCATAGCCGCCGGCATGGGCAAACGGATGGGCCGGTCCAGGTTCGATCTCCGCTTGAGGATTGCGTAACAGCGGTCGCCACTCGTTCGGGTATTCAGGATCGTCCAAGAACCGCGGATCGAGCCGCCCGGCCGCCAAGATCGAGTTCTCATCGCGCGTCAGCGCCGAAAACCGCGTGGCGCCGACCTGGACGCGATCGAACATCCGAAAGGTCGAATAGAGAAACCGTTCTTCGAGTTCCGGCGTTGTGATCGCGGTCAATTGGCGCGAGTCCAGCTCGGCCTTGGTCAATTCGCCCGCCCGCAACACGACGCGGTTGGCCTCTTCGTCCTTCGACTGCAACGTCGATTCCAAAAAATCCTTCGACGTCATCACGTCCCAGTCGCCGTAGGTGACGAACCACAGATCGATTTTTCGGACCATCGGGCCGTCATCCTTCGACGGATCGACCTGGGCCGACCGCACTTTGACCATCACCGGGGCATAGGGCGTCTTTTTCAGCAGATCTTTCAAGGTCGTGCGTGCGTCGGTCGCTTTTTTCATCGCCGCTTGCTGACCGGCGGCGTCCAGCCCGTCCGGCACAATCGGTGGCGGCAACGCGACCAGCTCGCCGTTGGACATTTCGACGCCTTTTTCGACGAGTTCGTTGTAAATCGGGTTTTCGGCCGCGATCGTCGATGCGGTCGACAAGATGACAAGCAGCAGAGTGGAAATTGTGCGTTTCATGGTCGTTAAAAAAACTGATTTGCAGAGTACGCCTCCCGAGAACGACCCGCCATTATATCCTTTACTTTTCCTGCGATCTATGTTAAACTGGATAGTTTGACAATGCCTCATTGTTCCCAGCTATGGCATCTATGAGCAGGGTGGCGTCGGAAATCCCGTCGATGACAGCCGAGAGCATCCGAATCCGGGGCGCTCGGATGCACAATCTGCAAAATGTCGATCTCGACATCCCCCGCGACCGGTTCGTGGTGGTCACCGGGCCGAGCGGTTCGGGTAAAAGCTCTCTGGCCTTCGACACGCTCTACGCCGAGGGGCAGCGGCAGTATATCGAGAGCCTCTCGACCTACGCCCGGCAGTTCCTGCACCAGCTCGAACGCCCCGACGTCGATCTGATCGAAGGGCTTCAGCCGACGATTTCCATCGACCAGCGAGCCGGCAGCCACAATCCGCGCAGCACCGTGGCCACGGTCACCGAAATCTACGACTATCTCCGGTTGCTGTTTGCCCGACTCGGCGAGGCACGATGCTATCAATGCGGCGAACCGATTCGACAACAAACGCCCGAGCAAATCCTCGACGCGATGCTGCAATTGAGTTCGGGCACGCGCGTCATCCTTCTCGCGCCGATGGTGCGAGGCCGAAAAGGCGTTCACAAGGAAGTGTTCGAATCAATCCGCAAGCAAGGCTTCCTCCGCGCCCGGGTTGACGGCCAGGTGATCGACGTGAACAACCCGCCGGCGCTGGTCGCGCAGAAGACG
>JAEWUR010000745.1 GCA_023397045.1 Planctomycetota bacterium | reverse complement strand
CCGAAACTTCAAACGCAAAGACTCGCTGGTCGAACACATGGAAGACTGCCAGCGGATGGACGTCGAGGTGCGCGCGCCTGACGTGAACCTTTGCTCCGGCGAGTTCACCGTGGCCGACGGCAAAATCTGTTTCGGTCTGACGGCCATCAAAGGTTGCGGCGAAGGCGCAGCCAACGCGATCGCCGAAGAACGCAAGGCACGCGGCCCCTATCGCAGCCTGTTCGATTTCTGCGAACGACTCGATCCGAGCCTCGTCAACCGGACAGCCATCGAATCGCTCATCAAGGCCGGCGCATTCGATTCGCTCAAAGCCACCCGGGCGCAGCTTTTCGCCGGCATCGATCGAGCGTTGCAGGCCGGTGCGGCGGCAGCGTCCGACCGCCGTAGCGGTCAAATGGGCTTGTTCGGCAACGATGACGACGATCAGCCGGAGACCGCCTCGGCCGATTTGCCCGACGTTCCGCCTTGGGACGAACGCGAGCGATTGCTGAAAGAAAAAGAAGTGCTCGGCTTCTACCTGACGAGCCATCCGTTGGCCGAACATGAAAAGACGCTGACCGCCTACCGCTCGCACACCACGGTCGAAGCGGCCACACTCAAACATCGCACCGAAGTCATGGTCGGCGGCATGATTTCGTCCATCAAGTTCTCGCACACCAAGAATCCGAAGCCGGGCAGCCCAAGCCGCTACGCCATGTTCGACCTCGAAGACACCGACGGCATGATCCGGTGCATCATCTGGCCCGACCAATTCGCTCACGACGAGCAATATGTGAAGCCCGACGCCATCGTGGCCATTCGCGGCGCGATCGACAAACGGCCGGGCAGCGAAGAGGCCAACCTGAT
Source organism: Planctomycetota bacterium (assembly GCA_023397045.1). Taxonomy (GTDB): domain Bacteria; phylum Planctomycetota; class Planctomycetia; order Pirellulales; family Thermoguttaceae; genus JAEWUR01. The sequence continues at coordinate 3,890 of JAEWUR010000745.1, read as the reverse complement.
CATCAACGAGATCATCCCGTTGGAGGATCTCGCGTCGCGATGCACGCGCGGCGTGATGATCCGCTTCTCCGAAGAGATCCACGGCTTCCACAAACTCGAACAACTTCACGAGGTCCTGCGCTGCTATCCCGGCAACTGCTCGCTGGAGCTTCGTCTCGATCTGGCCGACGGCAGCCGGGTGCCATGCCGATGCGAAAAAATGCGACTGGCCGTCAACACGGAGATGCGTGCCCGGATCGATCAACTCCTCGGCCCCGGCAACCTGCGATTGGTGACCGCGTCGAACGGCGGCGGCCGTGCCCGCGGACGGAATTAGTCGCGTAATGACCGCATCACATTGACGCACAACGACTTACGGCGAAATCGCGGCCTTTTTGCCAGTTTCCTCCCAAACCGCTCTCCCTGGAATCTTCCCCTAATCTAAAATCCCTTACTTGCTTTACCCAGCTTGCCCAACTAAGATCAAGGATGTAGGATTTTTCCGCGACTTTTTACCAACGCTCCCACCGTCGGCCTTCGGGTCGGTGCCGTGGGAGCGTACCGGACAATTTTCCAGAAACGGGAGAAGATACCGATGCGTTTTCGAGGATTGGGGTTGCAGTCGATCGGGCTATTGGCAGTCGTGGCTCTGACGATCGGTCTGCCTGCGGTGGCCTTCGGACAAGCGTCCGGCATTGCCGTCGACGCCGAGGGCGTGCTTCGCACGAGGATCTACGACGATCCCGGCGGAGTGGTCATGCAAGAACGAATTGCCGCGGCCAAGGCCACGCTCGATCCCACAATCTCCGCGTTCAGCAAGCTGCGCAAGGTATCGTTGAACCGTCTGGAGCAGGCCATTTTGGACCACGACGGCGTCATCTCGGATGACATGCGCTACTTGGCCGGCCTTCAACGCGTGCGCTACGTGTTTTACTATCCCGACAGTAAGGATATTGTGCTGGCGGGTCCCGCCGAGGGTTGGGCCGCCGATCCGTCGGGCCGCATCGTCGGTCTGACCAGCCGCCGCCCGGTCATCCAACTGCAAGACCTGGTTGTGGCGCTCCGCGCGTTCCCGACGGGCGGACAGCCGACCTCCGTGATCGGTTGCTCGATCGATCCGACGCAAGAAGGCCTGGCCGCCATGCAACAGTTCGTCCGCAGCGTTCACCTGATGGGCCCGCCGAACGCCGCCGAAGTGCGAACGATCGCCGAAGGCGTGCGAACGAGTCTCGGTCTGCAAAACGTCACGGTCATGGGCGTTTCGCCGAAGACACACTTCGCCCAAGTCTTGGTCGAGGCCGACTATCGCATGAAACTGATCGGCATCGGCCTCGAAACGCCGCCGGTCAAGATGGTCAGCTACGTCGAACGGGCCAAGTTGAGTGAGATCAGCCGGAACGCCATGCAGCGATGGTATTTCCTGCCCGACTACGAGTGCGTCCGCGAGAGCGACGACAAGTTGGCCGCCGAACTGGTCGGCGACGGCGTCAAACTGGTGGGCGAAGACGAATTGGTCACCTCGGGCGGCGAGCGCAAGGCCTCGGTCAGCCGCAAGAATCGCGCGAGCCAGGCGTTCGTGGCAAGCTTCACCAAGAAGTATGCCGAACTGGCCGAGCGGTCGCCCGTCTATGCCGAACTGCGCAACCTGATCGACCTGTCGATCGCGGCTGCCTATATCCAGCAGCAAGACTACTGCGGCAAGGCCGGCTGGAAGATGGCGTTTTTCGGCAGCGAGAAGGCCTATCCCGTCGAAGTCTACGACATTCCCAAAACGGTCGAATCGGCCGTCAACGCCATCTGGCAAGGCAACACGCTGGGCACGCCCATCGGCGGCGGCGTCCAGATCCAACCGACTCACGCCCTCGAGTCCGACAAACTGCTGAGCGACGAGAAGGCGAACGTCTCGAAGCTGCACGAATCAGTCAAACCCAATCTGGCCAAAGGCCAGTGGTGGTGGGATTAAGCACGCGACTGTCCACTCTCCCACGACCAACCTTCGGTCGGTGCCCGGAGGGTTAGGGTGAGGGCTTTTCGGACTCGCCATCGGTCGGTTATGCTTCGGCATAACACATTCACAGCCAACCTTTTGTGCTTTAGCCGCGGCATTTCTCGACGAACGCCCGATAGTCCTCGGGCGTGTCGATGCCGAAGGTGGGCTCGTCGACCACGCCGACCAGAATGGAATAGCCCGCGTGAAGCACGCGAAGCTGTTCGAGTTTTTCGACCTGCTCCAGCGGGGCAGGCGGCATCGTGGCCAGTTGCAGCAGAAAGTCGCGACGATAGGCGTACAGGCCAACGTGCTGATAGAACAACGCGGGCGTCTCGTCCAACATCGCGCGATCCCATTGGCGAGGAAACGGAATCATGCTGCGGCTGAAATAGAGCGCCCGACCTCGCCCGTCAAACACCACCTTCACGCACGCCGGATCTTTCAGTTGCGTCTGATGCCGGATCGGCGTGGCCAGCGTGCTCATCACGGCGTCGGGATTCGCTTCGAGAAGCTCGATGGCCAAGTCAATCGACCGGCCGGCGATCTCCGGCTCGTCACCCTGCACGTTGACGATGATGTCGACGTCCGGCATCTGCCGGGCGACCTCGGCCACGCGATCGGTGCCGCTCGGCGCGTCCGGGTTGGTCATCACGACTCGGCCGCCGAACTGCCGGACCTCCTCGAAAATCTCGGCATGGTCGGTGGCGACGCAGATGCCATCGGGTGAATCGCCTTGTGGGCCGACTCGTAGGTATGTTGTATCAGCGACTTGCCCGTCTCGCGCAGCAACAGTTTGCGCGGCAGCCGGGTCGAGGCCAGCCGGGCTGGAATGACAATATGGCTGGTCGAACGAATCCGTAGTTTCGGGGCGATTTGGCTTTGGTTCTGGGGCATCGGTATTCTGCCTTGGTAGGGTCCGCCTCGCCGACCATTGCGTCTTGCATCGGCCCATTATTTTTTAACCGATTTCGCCGATCGGGGGTAGACGGAACCGTGGCTCGGTAATACGATGTAACAACGAAGTTGGTGGATAGTGGGTAGTGGGTGGTGGATAGTGAGAGCCGTGGTCCCTCCGAAACCAATCCCTAAATCCCTTTGCAAACAGCCCTCACCCTAACCCTCTCTCACGCGGAGAGGGGACATTCGATGGCCATTACACCCAAAAAACACGAAATCATCACGTTCAAAGTCGACGAACCGCTGCGCCAGGCGATGCGGGGAATCGCGAACCGGTCGGAATTCATTCGGGCGGCCATCCTCGCGGCGCTCGACAACGCATGTCCCCTGTGCAAAGGCAGCGGCATCCTGACGCCCGACCAACGGAAGCACTGGGACGCGTTCGCCGAACACCATCAACTGGCCGAGTGCGAAGACTGCCACGCGGTCCACTTGGTCTGCGAAGCCGGCGCCCATTGCGTCGAGCACGGAAAGGCGTAGACCATGCCTCGGAGACAAAAAAACTCCCGTTCAATTCGACCGCTTGCGGTCGGCGTATTGCTGGTTTGTGCGATGGCGGGGTGCAACTCGTCCGCGCGCGATCGGTCGAATGCCGAGCGATTGCCCGTGATCGCCGGCGTGCCGCCGTTGGCATTTCTGGTCGAACAGATCGGCGGCGAGCACGTTTCGGTCGACACGCTGGTTCAACCGAGCCAGGATCCACACACGTTCGAGCCGACGCCGCAGCAGGTTCTTGCGATCGGCAACGCCAAGTTGTTTTTCAAGATCGACATGCCGTTCGAGGCCACGCTTCTCGGGAAAATTCAACGCAGCCACCAGGACTTGGCGGTGATCGACGCGACGGCCGGCATTAAGAAACGCGTGGCCGGTTGCGTTTGTGAACATTCGGCAGATCACGACCACGATCATGCGGCCGAGAACGCGACGCCCGACCCGCATGTTTGGCTGTCGCCGCCGCTGCTGA
>JAEWUR010000733.1 GCA_023397045.1 Planctomycetota bacterium | reverse complement strand
GCACAGCCCTCGGGCAGCGAGTCAAGTTGTTCGGCAAGGAACGCCAGAGACCGCTGGATCTCTAACCATCGCACATACGCGCGGGCAAAAACGTCGCCGCTATGCCAGGTCGAAACCGGAATATGGGCGAAACGGTAGATGGCATAGGGAAAGTTCTCGCGGACATCGCGGGCAACGCCGCATGCCCTCGCCGCAACGCCTACCAATCCGAGTTGCTCACATTGATCCGGCGACAAAACGCCGACGCCATCGAATCGGGCCATCACCGACGGCGTATTCCAAAGCAGTTCGATCGCGTTTCGCGAGTCTCTTGCGACCGCATTCAGTCGTTTCTGGAGTTGCTCGACGATTCGGGCGTCGACATCGAAGGCAACGCCGCCCGGTCGGACCATGCCTCGCCCAAACCGATTGCCGCACAGCAGGGCCGTCATGTTGAGCACGTCGCCGCGAATGCGTCCACAATAGGACATGGTCGGCAGAAAGCCGACATCGCCGGCCAGCGCGCCGAGATCGCCGATATGGTTGGCCACGCGCTCGAGTTCCAGCGTGACGCCGCGCAATGCCTGTCCCCGGGCGGGGACATGGGTCCGGCTGATCGCTTCGAACGAGCGGCAATACGCGGTTGCATGTCCGGCGGTGCTATCGCCGGCGAGGGTTTCCGCATAATGGATCGTGCGAGGAGTGGGACCACCGACGATGGCCCGTTCTACGCCGCGGTGTTGATAGCCCAAGGAGATTTCGAGATGATAAACGGTTTCGCCGTGACACTGGAATCGAAAATGTCCCGGTTCGATGATGCCAGCATGAACGGGACCGACGGCGACTTCGTGGACCTCGTCGCCCGTCATGGAGAAGAAGTCGGCGTGCCGGGACAAATGGGGAGTGTCCCCTTTTTGACGCACCGGCTTCAGCCACGGATGCCCCAACGGCCGAACGTTCCATTGTTCGAAGATTTCACGTTCATACAGATGGGCCTGCGGACAGTCGGGCGTGAGCGCCGCATACTGCTCGCCTGGATCGGCCGTCAGCACCGCGATGTCGCCTTGTTCGGCGCGGGCGATCACGGCGAACAACCGCAACTGCCCGACGTCGGCCGGATAGGCAAATAGTGCCGAAAGCCGCCCTCCGGACGCGATCCCTTCAACGACCGCTTGGCGAAAGGACTCGATCGGCAATACCGGGCAATCCGCTAGCGGAAAGGCGTGACCATTGTGGGTTATCAACATGGACGTCGTGGTCATGCTAGTTCGCTCCCAGGGCAACGGCGGCACGATGCAGCAGGTCACTCAGTTGCGGCGGCACGTACACCCCCAGCGTCAGAACGACCAATCCCAGCGAAATCGCCGGCAAGACCGACCACAAGGGTTCGCGGTATGTCGCGTGGGCGTCCGGCAACCTGTCGGCCTGCAACGAACTGGGCGGCGAACCATAGGCCATTCGCAAGACGATTGTGGCCATGCCAACGAACGCAATCGCCAGCGTCAATAAATAGGCGGCTGCCACCACCGGTCGTCCGGCGTCGATCGCGCCTTTCAGGATGGTAAGCTCGCTCAAGAAAGGTCCAAACGGCGGCGAGCCGACGATGGCCAGAAATCCGAGCAGCCAGAGCACGCCGGTGGTGGGTAGAACGTGCAACAGGCCGCGCACTCGGGTTGTTGATTTCGTGCGGTAGAACGCCATGATGTTGCCTGCCGCCAAGAACAGCATGGCCTTGGTCAAGGAGTGATTGGCGGTGTGGAGCATGGCGCCGAAGGTGGCTACGCCGCCGATGCCGATTCCTAACGAGAGAATCCCCATGTGTTCGACGCTCGAATAGGCCAACATCCGTTTGAAATCGGCCTGACCGACGATGAATACGGCCGCCACCGCCATTGAAACGAGGCCCAGCAAAACCAGCAAGTCGGAACTAAAGGCAGCCAATCCGGCGGCAGACAACAAGGTGTGGGTGCGCAGGATTGCCAAGAACGCACAATTCAACAGTGCGCCGGAAAGCAGTGCCGACACCACCGACGGGGCTTCGCTGTGGGCGTCGGGCAGCCACGTATGCAGCGGAGCCAAGCCCATCTTGGCCCCGTATCCGACCAGGAATAGGAGAAACGCCGCCTTCAGCCAAAGCGGATTCAGATGATCGGCGTGGGCGATCAGGCTGTCGATCGTCAAATTCGCCGCCGGACCGCCGTGCGAACGCGCGGCGACGGCCACGAAGAAGTTGCCAAGCAGCGCCAAGGCAATGCCCACCGAACAGATCAAGAGATATTTCCACGTCGCTTCGAGCGAGCGGTGGTGGCGATGGAAATAGATAAGCGGCGCACTGGCCAACGTGGTGGCCTCGACGCCGACCCACATCAACCCCAAGTGCCGGCTTACCGTGACCAAGGTCATCGTTCCCAGGAACACCAGCAGGCATCCGGTGAAGACGGCCTCGGGGAAATTGACGAATGGCAGTTCCTCTGTCTCGTCATCGCCGGACACATGGCTTTCGCGGGCGAGATAGCCCACGGCATACACCGCCGCAGCGAGAAAAAGAACGCTCGTAATGGTGAGAAACCACAGGCCCACGGCGTCAACCGCCATCCAGCCGTCGACGAGGGGTGCGGGGTGAACGGTCCAACAGGCCGTCACCAAACCGGTGTGTGCGGCGGCAGCGACCAGCAGCAAGGCCCGTCGCGGCCAGTTCGGCCGCAACGCCATCGCCATCAATCCGGCTATGGCCGGAACCAGCAGTAACGCCCAAATCATGCGACTAATCCTTCAATGCCGCGAGCCGATCCGTGTCGATGTGATCGAACTCCCGACTGATGTGGTGAATGGCGATTCCCATGACGAAGACGGCGACGAAGACGTCCAGCAGCACTCCCATCTCGACCAACAGCGGCTCCTCGATGGCAAATGCCAGCCCGAATGCGTAGATGCCGTTCTCCATCGCCAGGTATCCAAGGGTTTGCATCACGGCCTTGCGGCGGCTGACAATCAACAGCAAGCCGACCAGCATCGTGAACAGCGCCACCGCCACCAGGAAGCTCGTGCCTGCATCATCCGGCATCGGCAATCGGCGGGCGACATGGAGCGCGGCTCCGAGCAAGCCAAGGCTCAATAGCAACGAGGTCGTGAAACCGATGATCGGTTCGACTTCCGTTCGTACGCCCGCCTCGCGAACAGCGCGTTGCAACAGCCACGGCAGAATGCCTGCCTTGATCGTCGTGCTAACTGCCGCTATCAAGAGGAGCCGAAGCCCTATGCCGCCCTGCTGCGCGAGCAACGAAATCGCCGCAAGCAGGAGGGCCTGGCAAGCGACCGCGCGAATGCAGGCCGTGATGCGGCTGGAGCCGACCATGTGCAGATTCGTCAGGATCAGCAGAACCAACAGGGTATCGAGCCAAGCATTCACCATTCACCTCATGACCAAAACGAGCGCCAGGATGGATAGCACCGAGGCCGCCACCAGGAATTGCGGCACTCGCACGAGCCGCAATCGGGCGACGGT
>JAEWUR010000713.1 GCA_023397045.1 Planctomycetota bacterium | reverse complement strand
GTATAGCCGTATTGTTTCTGATGCTCGTCGGTCCACTCGGGCGCAATGACAATGTATCCGTGGCGGCTTGCCTGACCGGCGCGGGCGCCGTCCTTGCCGGGTGGACCGGCCCACCAGTCGATCTGCTGCACGGCATCGCCCGACTCGCCGCAGAGCGTGACGATCGTCGGATAGAGCCGATACGGATTGTACTCGGGCGGCAACTGGACTAAATAATGGATGGGGGCCTCTTTCGTGAGCCCCGGCACTTCGATCCGGTAGAAGCCCGGCTGCTCGGCGACCGGTTCCGGCGGATCGATCTGCGGCTTCATATGGGCCAACAGGTCGGCGATCATCTTCGGCTTCGCACCGGGCTCCTGTTTCAGGTAATCCAACGTTTTCTTGCGGGCCGGATCGGTCGTTTCGTTCAGATATTTCCGCACCAGATCGCGAACGCGATGGGCCGAGATGGCAACGCTCAGTTTCTCGGTCGCCCCGTCGGCCCCGAGCAGCCATCCGCTGACGGCCAGCGAGATCTTCTCCTGGTCGGTCATTTTCGGATCGTCGGCGTTTTGCAGGAACGCCGCCATGCGGTGGATCGTGTTTGGGCTAATCTCGTCGGCCATCTCGTCGAGGATCGGCTTGAGGTTTTCGCGTTGGATCGTATCGGGGATTTTCTGAGCCAACGTCTTCAGATGTTCGATGACCGACGTGCGCCGCGATTCGGCCTTCTCCGAATCTTCGAGCAGGACTCGCACGCCTTCCAAGATTTCGCCGCCGACGCCCTCGGTCGGAAACTGCCGGAGCAGCCGATCGACGAGTTGGTTTTGACCGGCGTCGTGCCTGAGCCGCAGTTCTTTGAGCAACCGCTGCGCCGAAAGTTGTTGAATCGCGCGAAGCGAAGGTTGGAGTTCGTCTTTCAACTCGGGACGGTCGGGAAAGGCCTTCACGAGATCGTCGAGAACCTGCCTGGCGTCCTCATACCGTTCGCATTGCAGATAGAACCGGGCGATCTTCTTGTGGTCCTCGATGTTCTTGGGATCGATCTGCTTCAGAAGTATATTGTGCAGCGTGTCGCGAGGGATGGAACTGGTGGCGATTCGCATGTCCCAAACGTGCGACACGCCCTCGACCTTCGCCAAGTGCGGCGTCAGTTCGGTGATGCCTTGGACGATGTCCACCGGGCCCCGGGCGGTCATCATCGAATAGATTCGCCGCCCAAACTCGTCGAACGGCGTGATGTGAAGCGGCTGACCCACGGCCTGAATCGCCTGGCCTTCGCGGCGCACTCGTTGTCGCAGACCGAAGATCTCCTCGACCTGCCGATTGTCTTCTTGGCGAACCTCGCGCACCAGCCGATCGGAGATGAAGATCCGGCGGAGGTCGTCATCGAGCAGGAGGATCAGTTGAAGCGGTCCTTCGCCGTCGGCCCGGCCCGGCTGAGGCGATTCGGCCAGCCCGGCGACCTTCCCAACCTTACCGCGAAGCGTTCGGCCGTCTTTCAGGATCAATTCGGAGGCCGTCGCGAGGCCGCACAACATTTCTCCACAGGCGAAAAACAGCGCTGCCGCCCAAATGGCCGCCACGGCCCACAGTCTGCCGGTATCGCGCGAACGTGTGCCGACGAATCGTTGTCCAACCGAAGGGGCTCGGCATGGAAACAGAAATCGGCGGCAGAAATGTCTCAATTCCATCGGATGTCTCTACAAAACATGCTCGGCAAACGTACTTTATTCTGTTCCGATACGTGGCCAAGTCAAATTTTTGGTCGATCGGACGAAAAACGTCGCCGGATCGAGCTAGAAACGATGCCTGGACGGTCACCGGTCGCCCAAAACCACGCCTTTTGAGGGGGTTTGGTTTTCCGTCTCAAATCGGTGTCTTGACAGTGACCTTAACGATCCGCAAAATTGGGAAGTCTGGTAGACTCTGACTATGCAACAACCGCTGATACCTCATCGTGCCGTTCTGTCGCTCCTCGCGACCGCAATTCTCCTGCCGATCGTCATTTGCGTGATTTTTGGCGTGGCCGCCCTGCTGCAAGCGATGGGCGATGCGGTCGGCGGCGCCGTGCTCTATCGGATCGCTCTGGGTTGCGGTATTTTATGGGGTATCGACCTGATTTGCTTGATCTTGGTCCAGTCGATTCGTTCGCTGCAAGGTCCCGACGAGTCGGAGTAGCGCGGGCGGGAACCAGGACTTCGGGGGATCGGGTCTTGGGACCGAACCGCACCGTCCCCAAGTTTCGCATTCTGAATTTTTCGAGTTCGACATGCCAAAACAACGTCTTCTGACGCCCGGTCCGACGGAAGTGCCCGAGCCGGCGCTGTTGAGTATGGCCCGGCAGGTGACCCACCATCGCACGCCTGAGTTTCGGGCTCTGTTGGGCGAGGTCTTCGCGAATTTGAAATACGTTTTTGCGACGCAGAACGACGTCTTGATTCTGACCAGTTCCGGCACCGGCGCGATGGAGGCCGCCGTCGTGAACCTGGTTCCCCAGGGCGGCAAGGCGATCGTGTTGGAGTCGGGCAAGTTCGCCGAACGATGGCGGAAGATCGCCGAGGTTTTCGGGATCGAGGTGATCCGCTATGACGTGGCCTGGGGCGAAGCGTTCGAGGCCGAGACGGTCGCCCGACTGCTTCGCGAACATCCTGACGCCGTGGCGGTTTTCGGGACGTTGATGGAGACGAGCACCGGCGTGGGCCACGACATCGAGGCGATCGGCCGCGTGGTGGCCGACAGCCAAGCGTTGTTCGTGGTCGACGGCATCAGCGGCGCGGGGGCGATGGAGTGCCGAACCGACGCCTGGGGTATCGATGTTCTCGTGGTCGGATCCCAAAAAGCCCTGATGACGCCGCCAGGCTTGGCGTTTATGACCGTTAGTCCGGCGGCCTGGCGCCAGATCGAGTCGATCCGCCGCCCGGCGTTCTATTTCGATCTTCTCGCCTATCGGAAGGCGCTGGCGGATTCCGATACTCCGTATACTCCCGCGATTTCGTTGGTCAAAGCGCTGGCGGAAAGCCTTCGCGTGATCCGTGCCGATGGCATCGAGCAAGTCTGGACAAGAACCCGAGTGTTGGCCCAAGCGATGCGAGCGGGGTTGGACGCTCTGGGGTTGCGACTGACCTCGGCGCGACCGGCCGACGGCATGACCGCGGCGTTCATTCCCGACGGAATCGACGGTCGCGCGTTTTTACAGCGATTGCTCGACCGGTTTGGCATCAAGCTGGCCGGGGGTCAGGGACCGCTGAAGGGACGGATATTCCGCATCGCCCACATGGGCTTAGTTGACGAACTGGATATCCTTTCGACCCTCGCGGCGTTGGAGCAGGTACTTGTCGAGTTTCGGCGAGACGTTAAGCTAGGGGCTGGCGTCGCCGCTGCCGGAAAGATATTGGCCGAATCGGCCGGTTTTTGTAGACCCATCCAGGAAGAGTAGAACACCATCATGCCCAAAATCCTTGTTCTCGATGAATTGTCCCAAGACGGCCTTGCGTTGTTGGAGTCGGCCGCCAATTTGGAAGTGGAAGTGCGCACCGGACTGAAAGGCGAGGATCTCCGAGCGGCCTTGCTCGGGGCCGACGGCGCGATCTGTCGAAGCGGCGTGAAAATTACGGCCGAAGTACTCGAAGGCAACACCCGCCTGCGAGCCATCGCCCGCGCCGGCGTCGGCGTCGACAACATCGACACCAAAGCGGCCACGCGCCGGGGCATCGTCGTGATGAACACGCCGGGCGGAAACACCATCTCGACGGCCGAACAAACCATTACGTTGATGCTTGGCATGTCGCGCAACGTCGCCCCGGCCTACCAAAGCCTGATCGAAGGACGCTGGGACCGCAAAAAATTCATGGGCACGCAACTGGCCGGCAAAACCCTCGGAATCGTCGGACTCGGTCGCATCGGCCAGGCCGTGGCTACCCGGGCGCGCGGACTCGAAATGAACATCATCGGCTACGATCCGTTCCTGCCCGCCGCTCGGGCGAAAGAACTGGGCATCGAGACGGTCGAGTCGCCGAAAGAACTGTTCCCGCTGGTCGATTATTTGACGGTCCACACGCCGTTGAACGACTCGACGCGCGGCCTGATCGGCATGAACGAACTGCCTCTGCTGAAGAAGGGCATCCGGCTGGTCAACTGTGCCCGGGGCGGCATCTTCGACGAGGCCGCTCTGGTCGAAGGCTTGAAGAGCGGACAGATCGCCGGCGTTGCGTTGGACGTGTATCCGCAGGAACCGTGTACGGACAGCCCGCTGTTTGGCATGCCCGGCGTCCTGTGTACGCCGCACCTTGGCGCTAGCACGGAAGAAGCTCAGACGAACGTGGCGGTCGAGGCGGCCGAGTTGCTGATCGATTTCTTCACCACCGGCGCCATCAAGCAATCGGTCAACATGTCCCCGTTGGATCCCAAGACGCTCGCCGAAATGCGAGGCTACCTGAACGTGGCCTACCGCTTGGGGCTCTTGCTCGGGCAGATGGATCACTGCCCGCCGACGCGGTGCCGGTTGAGCTATAAAGGCGAGGTGGCGAAGAAGCACACCCGACTGTTGTCGTCGGCGTTTGCGGCCGGGCTGTTGGAGCACGCCATGGAGTCGGGCGTAAACATCGTCAACGCCGAAGTGCTGTTGCGCGAGCGAGGGATCGAGGTCGTTGAGGAACGCAACGCCGACATCGGCGATTTCAGCTCGATGATTACCGCCGAAGTTGCGACGGAAAAGAAAACGTCGATCGCCGGCGGAACGCTTTTCGGCAACAACATGCCCCGGTTGGTCCAGAAGGGCAACTGCCGATTGGAAAGCTACCTGGACGGCGTCTTGCTCATCTTCGCACACAGCGACACGCCCGGCGTGATCGGCAAAGTCGGCAGCATTTTCGGCCGTCACCGCGTGAACATCGCCCAGATGTCGGTGGGGCGGACGGAGGACAAGCCCGGCGGCAATGCGATCGGCATCCTTTCGTTGGATACCGCGCCGCCGGCCGAGGCGCTGGCCGAGGTCTTGGCAACCGACGGCATCCACCAGGCCTGGGTGGTCAAGCTGCCGGCCGCCGGCGAGCTGCCGTCCTGGCTGGCCGGTTAATGTTTCGAACTTTGGCACAATCCCTTCTTGGATTGCGCCCGCGGTAATGTGATCATCGATGGGAGCCGTGTCCGGACACGGCTCCCATCCTATAATCGCGCCTGTTTTCAGAACGCTGGTAGGCGCTGCGCGCGGCGGTCGATACTTTTCTGTACCCTGCTTCACCGAGCCCCAAAGATCGCCGCGTTTGCGACGAAATTTCTGGCGACGGGCAACGCCTCGGAGCGGTGGTCGTGGAGCAAATCGAAGCCAATCGAACCGTAACTCGAATTGGTTGGCGGCTCTGCCGCCCTGGGAAAAACACGCATTCCCGACTTTCCGATTTGCCGCGCGCAAACCAGAAGGTAGCCTTGCTACGAAAGGGTAGACGCCCTACGAAACCGTCCGGTCGTCTCCCGTCACGAAGAACTGCTGCATCGACCTACGGATGGTTAACCTGCAAAACCCGCAAAATCGCACCATACCCCGCAAGATCCGCACACCATTTGATTGTTAGTCCTTACGAAAGCTGTGTGTTTTGCCGATGTCAGTAGTGTTCGGAACGGGATGGAACCTACCCTGCCCGCGTGAATTTCCCCCGCCTTTGCCCTCCTGAGAAATACAGACCAACGGACTCATGATCGACATGCCACTCGATGATCGCGTGCTCACGGCCCTTGAGCGAAATCCTTACGTTGGACGGCGCAGCTTGCGTTTTGAAACCAGTGACGGCCGCGTCACGTTGCGAGGCGTGGTTGACTCCTACTTCCAGAAACAGATGGCTCAAGAAGCGGTTCGCCACATCGATGGGGTGGCGGAGATCGCGAACGAACTGGAAGTCTGCTGGCGATAAGGTCCGACAACGTTCAGCGCGGCCGCCGAAAATGAGGGCGTCCCATGACGGCCTCCTGCCGGTCTTCGTACATCGGCAGCGGCTCGTTCAATCGCCGCGACTGCAATACTTGGCGGTTTTTGGCCGAAAGCCCGCAAATTCGCAATAATCCGTCGCGTTGCTCAAGCCGTTGCGACAAATCGACCAGTTGACCAATCAACGCGTCATCGAGTCGCTCAACCTCATCCAACTCGACGACGAGCCGATAGGTGAAATGCCGCTCGGCAATGTCCCAAAGGTGGTCGGCCAACGGCACGCCGGGCTCGTTCTGATCGAGATTCTTCACGCGAACAAGCAGCCAGTCGGGGCCGCGTTCCACTTCAAAACCACAAGAAGGCGAAATCGCGAGCATAACGTCCCTCCTTCAACGTTGCGAGCCGAGAAACTGGCAAGATAAGATGACCCTGCCAGTTATCGTACCAATTATAGACATTCGATCAATCCCCCAACCTAGTGGATGCAAACAGACGAGAGGCGGCATGCAGAAAACAAGTCGCATCCGCTGAGCCTTCGATGGCGGAAAAGACCACCTAGAATAGACTACGTTGCCCAGCTTCACCTGGTTCTATATACGGCCCAATTCCTAGGTGATCGAAGGCGGCAGGGGTCAATCGTCGACCGCGCGGCGTCCGAACCACGAGCTCGCTCCGCAAGAGAAAGGGCTCGACTTCGTCGATCAGCGTGTCGGGCGCAAGGTTCATCGTATGGGCAATCGCCTCGACGCCGGCTGGACCGCCCCCGAACACTCGGGCGATGGTTTCCAAGTACTTCCGGTCCTGGGGGTCTAGCCCGAGCGGGTCGATCCCTTGCATCTCCAGGGCATTTCGGGCCACTTCGAGGGTAATTCGGCCATCGGCCCTGCTC
>JAEWUR010000661.1 GCA_023397045.1 Planctomycetota bacterium | reverse complement strand
CGATTATTCCAGGCTGAACCTTCTCCATCAATCACGACTTCACCGCTGAGACTGCCCCAATCGCAATCGACAGTTGCCCCATGGAAAATGCCCAGACGGCCAAGCATGAAAAAGTCTCGCGCATCGGGGACATCATCTTGGATGTTCCACTTCGATCCAACGTCGCCAATCACCGCGGTGCCACCGTCGATCACTGCCATCTTGCTGTTGACTTGGCCGCCTTTACGAATTCTGAGAAGGCCTCCAACGATCATTTCGTCATCCGTTAATGTCGACCCAACGCCGTTGACTACGACCGTGCCCAATTCGGCGGAGTTCGGGTCTCGGGTAATATAGTCTCGGGTGCTTGAGACGGCACCACCGTCGATGATGTTCAGCGTTCCACGAGGACCGACTTCTAGTACCTCGTCTGGATTCTCATACACACTGGATGTTTGCACCAGCAAAGAAGAACCTTGGCCTTGAACCGTGACAACGCCAAGCCCGCCAACGTTGCCGTAGGAAACGTCAAATAGACTTTGACGATAGCCACCGATGGCCATGCCGCGGCTTTCGACCATGCCACAGTCGGCAACGGTCATCGTTCCGTTCGTATCGTAGGAGTTGCGAGCTATGTCTATCTTTCTATATACAACTAAGCGCGATTCTGTCCCGGTGACGGTCAAGCTACCTGTCGCACGCCCCGTGTTGGCAACCTCGACAATTTTACCCATGACTAAACCACCGGCGGTGATGTTCATTACGCCCGTTCCTTGGCGACCGACTGTGATTTGATAGTCGGCGACGTCCAACGTCGAGTTCGGACCGCGAACCGCTACTGTACCCGTTGATCCATAGTTTACCCCGAGCATTACATCGTGGCTTCTGACCGCGGCCCCGTTGAGAATATTAAGCATGCCGTCGCCTGTGCCATAGTCGCAAGCTCCAACGCAAATTCCTTCGCCGCTCGTCCACGTCGATCCGAAATCGGTAACCGTTACCGCGCCGTGATGATTGCTGTAGCCGATAAAACCGCCTCCGGTTGACCAAAAATGGCTATCCGCATCGATCGTCAGCGTTCCGTCGGCTACGTAGCCGACATAGGCAGCCGCCCACGGAAAGGGTGGTCCATTGGGGTCGGCCGGATAAAAACTGCCTGTCGTCCAGATGGTACCCGTTGCGGTTGATGACAGGACATACGGCCACAACGCCGCTACGAACAGGCCCAGAATGAGTTGTTGACGTTTCACCGTTGTCTCCTGCGTTTCACTCGGAACCTCGATCGCCCGGGAAAGGGGGGGCAGAAGCAGCACCCTTACAGGGGTGGCCCCCATTATGGCACACCCGATGATCACCGTCAATCTCTCACGTTGTCGGCCTGCCCGGTGGAATTGCCCGTGAAGAAATTCGTTTTAATCGCCACATCCCACACGAACCGGCTGTGTTCCCCTCCTTCGGCATCAAGAAAAAGCTACAGTTGTTGTGACCCAATCCCAGTGGAATCAACATGGAAACACAGTGCAACATTCCGCCGGCGGCAACTCCGGATGCCTCGCTGGCGGCGGCGATCGAACGGATCAATCGGCTGACCGCGAAGTCGGGCCAATCGGCGGAAAATGGCGAAAAGCCGGCCCCGACCATCGCGCATTCGCCACAAGAGTTTACGCCGGTCGAGCCGGAATCGTTTCGCCAAGCTGATCTGAGCGATAGCGAGGTGGAAGCCCTCATCCTGAAGTTTCTGCTGGCGCGCGGCGACGCGGCAGGCCGAGACATTGCGGGCCAGGTGAAACTGCCCTTCGTGCTGCTCGACGAATTGTTGCGCGAGATGAAGGACCGGCAACTGTTGGTCCATCGCGGCTCGGCGCCGATGAACGACTTTCAGTATCAGTTGACCGACCTCGGCCGCGAACGGGGCCGGCGATATTCGCAACATTGCACCTATTTCGGCGCGGCGCCTGTCGCGTTGAGCGATTACATTGCCAGCGTTCACGCCCAATCGCTGACGAACCAACACCCGACGGTCGAGAACCTGCAACATGCGTTCGACGGGTTGTTGTTGGGCAGCCGCATCCTCGACCGGCTCGGGCCGGCCATCAATTCGGGGCGAGGCTTGTTCTTGTTCGGCCCACCGGGCAACGGCAAGACCAGCATTGCCGAGCGAATCACCGCGTCGTTCGGCGACGCCATCTGGATTCCGCGCGCCATCGGCGTCGATGGCGAAATCGTGCGACTTTTCGACCCGGTCAACCACGAGGAAGCGCCGCTGCCGCCCGGCACCGGTCTGCTGGAATCGGGCAAGATCGACAAACGCTGGATTCGCATTCGCCGGCCAACGATCATCGCGGGCGGCGAGTTGACGATGTCGCAGCTTGAAGTGACGATCAACATGTCGACCGGCATCAGCGAGGCGCCGCTGCAACTGAAGAGCAACTGCGGCACCCTGGTGATCGACGACTTCGGCCGACAGCGCATGCGGATCGACGAGCTGCTGAATCGATGGATCGTGCCGTTGGAAACCCGATACGACTTCCTTAACCTGCCGAACGGCAAGAAGATCAAGGTGCCGTTCGACCAACTCGTGGTTTTTTCGACGAATCTCGAACCGCGCGAACTGGTCGACGAGGCGTTTCTGCGGCGCATCCCCTACAAGATCGAGGTGATCGATCCGACCGAGGAGGAGTTCCGACGGTTGTTCGCCTTGATGGGCGAGAAACTCGGCCTGACGTATCGTCAAGAGGCCGTCGACTACGTGATCGACGAGCATTTTAAGAAGGCCGATCGCCCGATGCGATTTTGCCAACCGCGCGACCTGCTGCTGCAAATCCGCAACTATTGCCGCTATCACGATGTTGCACCGGAGATGACCCGGGAGAACTTCGATCGAGCGGTGGAGAACTATTTCGTAGTGATGTAGATTGCCGAGCGGCTCAGTCGGCGTTGGCCTTCGAGAGAATGTCCTGCCAGAAATCGCGGGCGCGGCGTTGTTCGTCGAGCACTTCTTTCTGCTTTGCCGGATCGGTCAGCTTGATCTGCCGGGCACGCTCGTAGACCCAATCGAGAAAGAACTGGGCCGCCTGCTTGCTGATCCGCCGCTCGTCGCCGATCTCGACGTAGTACGGCCCCGTCATGGCGAAACGATACGTATTTGTGACGTTGCTGACAGCGCGGATCAAGAACCAGCCGCTCTTATCAAAAGTGAGATTCGGCAGCCGCCCGGTTTTGGCATACTCGTCGAAACGGATCTCCTGCTCGACGTGGCCGTTTCGGACGACTTCGAGATAGTTGATCGGGTCGCGAGTCGACAGGGTTACGGCAATTTCCAGTTCCAACGGTCGACCGGCCTCGCCCTGGAACACATGGCCCGGTGGCTGGCCTTCGACCGAGCACTTCATCAGCGGGCCGTTGGTCACAAACACCGCCCCGGCGCGAAGGTGCTGCCACCATTTCTCGTAGGTCAACTGTCCGTCGACCTGAACGTAGACGCGATTATAGCCAACCGGATTGGGCGACTGGCCCGACCCACTGCCGGCGGTCGGCGGAATGCGCAGGCCGCATTCGAGCAGCCGGAAATAGATCTCCTGCGACCACTCGGCATTGCCTTTGAACGAGGGATAACGCTTTCTGTCGCGCGGTTTTCCATCGCCCTCGTCGTTGATGGTCGAGGTGCGGCAGAGGTTCTTGTTGGCGATCTGCATCGAATCGATCTGTCCGGCGGCGGCCAACATCGGCACGTCCCAACCGTAGGGTTTCGCCACGTCGATCCAGCCGTCGTCTTTCTCCCGGGCTGCTGAGACGATTTTCAGCATCGGCGGATAGTCGGCCTTTTCCGACGGCAGATCGAGCGGCGCCGGAAGGTTCAGAAAGAGCAATTCCGTTCCCGATCGGGTCGAGATGCCGCCCAACAGGTGATAGAAACGGTTGCCGTCGAACTGGACCAATGCCTTTTCCGGCGGCTTTTTGTTCCAGGGGTCTTTGTCATTCTGCCAGGTGATGACCTCGGCCACATGCAGATCGTCGGCCTCCATGAGCAACTCGATATCTCGGGCGGGCCGATAGACCTCCATATCGCCCGACCACCACCCATCGGCCGCCATGTCGGCGAAACGCCGTAGCTCGATCCGCTTCGAGTCGTCGGCGAAGTGTTCGATCGAAAAACGGCCCTCCTGCTGAAGGTATTCCAGGCCGCGCTCGATGACGAACGAATAATTGCCCACCGGCAGCTTCAGCAGGATTTTGCCCGGGATCACGAAATGATCGTGCCAGTAGGGAACCTTCTCGGGCTTGAACGCCTTTTTGCGAGGTCCGATCAGGTGCATCCGGCAGGCGATCGGCTGACCGGTGTCTTTGTCGACGACCGTCAGTTCCAATTGCCCTGTCGAGGCAGCGGCGACCGGATCGACCGGCATGGCAGACAACGCCAAGCCGACGACCGCAGCGGAGAGACACCAGACAGACCCGGGGAATGAATGTGCAACCATGCTCAGAAAATCTAGCATGTTTTGAGGGAGCTGGATGGGGGCTGCCTCGGCACTTCGCGGCCGCGCGGCCGGGAACCCAAACGTCACAATCTGACGAAAAAGCCAGCCATGTCGGGGGGGCGACATCGTGCGGCGAGCGTCGACGCTGACCGGGTCGTTCCCGAGAAATAATGAGATATTCATCGGAGCGGACAACCGCTACTTCGTGGGTTCCGCCAACTGACGGTCGAGCCACGGCCTCACGTTCTCGGCCCAAAGTTCGCCGTGTCGGCGCAGGCCGCGGGCGTTGAAGTGGACGCCTTGGCCGTTCATTTCACGGAACTCGCTGCCGAGCTCGTCGGTGTTCGGACCGAGCAGAGCCATGCCGTCATCGGAAATCGATTTCTGGGCCTGCCGAAGCTCCGGCGTACCGGTGTCGTCCGGCGTGTGATAACTTGCCTGGGCGACAAACCACGGAATGTCCCATTGGAGCGTCGTGCGAGTCGCCTCAATCACGCGCACAAGATACTGTCGATATTGCACCGGCGTGATGTTGTGACCCTCCGGTTGTTTCGCGTCGGATTCGCCCTGATGCCAGAGGACGGCCCGGAATCCGTTGGGACCGAATTGCCGCATCCGGCCGATGAGGCGATCGAACAACTCGCCGGTGCATG
>JAEWUR010000620.1 GCA_023397045.1 Planctomycetota bacterium | reverse complement strand
GGAGATTTCGCCTGACCAGTGACGGAGAGTATCACCCGGCCGAGACGTTCCCGTTGGTCGACGGCGTCTTCATTCCAAACAATCGCCCGGACGGCATGCAAGTCGACTCCGCAGGCCATAGGTGTTTCGACTTCGCCAACTCCACCAATGAAAGCGGCGGCAACATTTGGGCCGGCGGCGCAATCCCGGCATTGACCTGTTCGATGCCGCCCGATGTCGCTGCGGTCATGCCGGCCTTGGCGCCCGACCAGACTCTGTTGCCAACGACGCTCAGTGGAGTCGACTACGCCGCGAAGGGCCGCGGCCTGATCTTCATGCCCGCCAACAACGGGATCACGTTCGATTTGGATGCCATCCGGAAAGCCAATCGCGACGCCGAGCCGATTCGGTTCCGCGCTACCGCTGGCAATACGGAAGTCGCCTCGAAAAACAACCTCTACGTTCCATTCATCCTTCGCGCCGATCTTTGGGTGCTGGTCGATGGTCGCGTACGATTCCGACGCCGTGACTTCAACAGTTGCATGGGCGACTTCCCCATCGACGTTTCCATTGCCCAACAAGATCGCTTCCTCACCCTCGTCGCCACCGACGGGGGAAACGACATCGGTTTCGATTGGATCCTGTTCGGCGACCCCAGACTCGAATTGCTATCGGCCGAGCCCGCAGATCCGTCGGCCAACGAATCAAAAGACGAAGCGCAACCCTAACGACAACATGGGAGTGACCAACGTGACGAGCAACGCCTGGGAAACGAGACCGTCTGCCATAGACCGCCGACGCGCGGCGAAACGGCCAAGTCTGCGCTCAATCGCAATCGCCGCATGCCTCGCGCTGGTTTTCGCCAATTCGGCCTCGGCCGCCGACTACTTCCTGGGAAATATGAAGGCCGACAGGATCCTGTTCCTCGGCAACAGCATTACACTCCATCCGCCAAAGGCTGATATCAACTGGAATCACAACTGGGGAATGGCCGCCAGCACCCAAGACAACGACTTCGTCCACCTTCTGGCCAGCCGGATCAGCCAGGAAACCGGCGGCGTCCTGCGACTCGATCCGACCGATCCGACGATCACCAATCCCGACGGATCGGCCGTGCATGGCGACGCGAACATCATCAACATCTGTGGCCCGATCGAATGGGGATATGCCACATACGACAATTCGATCTTCCAACAACAGATCGCCGATCAGCCCGACATCGTCGTCCTGGGATTCGGCGAAAACGTCAATATGTCGACCTTCGACGGCGACAAACTCAGGGAAACCGTCGAATCGCTCGTCACGGCGCTGAAGAACGGCAGCAACCCGAACATCTTCATGACAAGCTGCATCCTCGGCGCCAATGAACAGATCGACGACATCAAGCGCCAGATCTGTGCCGAGGACCCCGAGCGTCGCGTCTTCGTCGACCTCAGCGGCTTCCGACTCGATGCCGCGAACCTCGCCAGCGCGGAATCGTACTACCCCGACAGCCCCTTCGTGCTGGGACACCCGGGCGATGCCGGGATGCAGTTCATCGCCGACCGCCTGTTCGATGCAATGCAGGCTCACAGCGTGCCCGAACCCGCATCGATGGCATTAGTCGTTATGGCGGGTCTTTGTGCGTGCGTGCGATCTTCCTTTTTGCGGATGTTTCGATAGTTCAACTTTTTCTCGTTCCTTCAATTCTTCAGGAGACATGAAAATGAGATGGCAAACAGTGATGGCTCTGGCGTTGGTTGGATCCCTCGCGGCATCGGCGGCAACGGCCGATACGATCGACTTCTCGACCGATCCGAACCTGGCGACCGAATGGACGCAGTATCCGTTTTATTCCTCACTCAAGGTTGGGCCGCTCACCGCGGCTTGGAACTCAGTCGATCAGAATCTCGACCTGACGGCCAACAACACGGAAGCCCTCGACGGGCTTTACAAGACCGGCGCCACCAGGTCTGAAATGGATGGCGTTACCGTCACATTGTCGGACTACACGGCCAACACTCCGCTCGACGGGCCTAATTGGACGTGCGCCGGTCTGGTCGTTTCGGCAAGTGCGAATCCAGACCTTTTCTCCGGTTCGGCTAGCTACGCTTTGTACTTCCAGCAGGACTACAACGGCGGCATCCGTTATGCCGTAAATAAAAACGGCCTGACGGAGCTGCACCGAGAAACTCTGGGTAGCATTCCCAGCACGATGAAACTGGACATTCTACGCGACGGCGCCGACTACGTGTTCAAGGCCAATGGCGTTGAACTCTTCCGCGACAACAGTAATTCCGGCACGGCGCTGCCGAACTACTTCATCTATTGGGGCGGTGGAGCCGGTGATACGTTGTCTCTGTCGGCCGACAATTTCGGCGTTGTGCCCGAACCGACCTCCATCGCCATGTTGATCGCAGCCGGCCTCGGGCTGGTTTGTTACGCATGGCGAAAACGTAGGTAGTCGAACTGTTGTATAATAACTGTGGGATGGTGGAGGGGCCCGAGGCAGCCTCCACCATCCCGTTGATTCCGATTCCAAGGCCGCCCTCCATCCGACGACGGTCTGGGAAGACGAGAGGAGTCATGCGATGCGGATGAGAAAAGACAATCCAAGACGACGCTGCCGACCATTCGTGACCGATCAAGATCATTCGGCTTTCACGTTGGTTGAACTTTTGGTGGTCATCACCATCATCGGCATCTTGATCGCGCTGCTGCTGCCCGCCGTACAAGCGGCGCGCGAAGCCGCGCGGCGGATGCAGTGCCAAAATAATCTCAAAC